>JAYUUU010000459.1:0-6766 GCA_043754395.1 Vicinamibacteria bacterium | reverse complement strand
AAATCGATCAGTGGCGGAGCTATCTGCGCCGCCGCCAGGCGATTCATTCGGTCGATGTGGCGGAGCTTGAGGATCATCTGCGCGAGCAGGTCGAGGGTCTTGTCGCCGCGGGGCTCGCGACCGATGAAGCGTTCCTGGTGGCGGTGAAGCGAATGGGCGCACTCGACGACCTGTCGCGCGAGTTCGCGCGCGAGCATTCGGAGCGTCTTTGGAAGCAGCTCATCGTGGTTCCCACAGACGCCTCGGAGCCGCAAACCGCGCGCACCGACACCCTCGTCGCTTTCTCGCTCGCGGTGTGTGCGGCGGCCATGGTCAAAGCGCCGTCGCTTTTCGGCATCCATCTCGACGACCCCAACGAGGCTTTTTACCTCCACAATGTGCCTCTCTTCATCCTGCCCTTTCTGGCCGGCTATTTCGCCTGGAAGCGGCGCCTCGACACAAGGATCCTTGGCGGGCTGGCCGTGGTGTTCGTCGTCGCGGCCGTCTTCGCCAATGTCTATCCGTGGGTGCAGGACACCGACCTCAAGAGACGGGGTCAGCTGTTCGGATCCACCGAAGCGCTTTCGGTGCTGCATGTGCCGATGGCGCTCTGGTTCGCGGTGGGCATTGCCTACGCGGGTGCCCGGTGGCGACAGGTCGCGGGCCGCATGGACTTCATCAGGTTCTCGGGCGAGCTTTTCATTTACTACGTGCTGATCGCCCTCGGCGGCGGCGTCTTCACGGGATTCACTCTGATGATCTTCGAGGCCATCGGTATCAACGCCCAGCCTTTTGTTCAGTCATGGCTCATACCGTGCGGGGCCGCGGGGGCGGTAATTGTCGCCTCGTGGCTTGTGGAAGCGAAGCAGAGTGTCATCGAGAACATGGCGCCGGTGTTGACGCGCATCTTCACGCCGCTCTTCGCGGTCATGCTGGTGACGTTTCTCGGCGCGATGTTGTGGACCGGGCGCGGCGTCGGTATCAAGCGGGAAGTGCTGATCGGTTTCGACCTGCTCCTCGCGATGGTCCTCGCCCTTCTCCTCTACTCGATTTCGGCGCGTGATCCTCGAAAGGCTCCCGGCGGTTTCGATGTCGTGCTGGTGGTCGTGGTGATCGCGGCACTCCTGGCCGACGCAGTGGCGCTTTGGGCGATCGCCGCGCGCATCTCCGAGTTCGGTTTCAGCCCCAATCGTGTCGCGGCCCTGGGCGAGAACGTGATTCTCCTCGTCAACCTGGCCTGGTCCGCGGTGCTCTACATCCGCTTTCTCCGCCGCCGCGGATCCTTCTCTGACCTTGAACTCTGGCAGACCGGTTACCTGCCGGTTTACGCCGCCTGGGCCGCCATGGTCGTGATCGTCTTTCCGCCCCTCTTCCGCTACCTCTGAGCGCCTCGCTTGGGAAACAGGAATGAAAAACACTGCATTCGTGATCGCTGTCCTGCTGGCCGGTGCGCCGGTCCGGTTCAATCGCCTGAGTGATCTTGCGAGTCGTCAGTAGGGAGAAAGCATTGGAACCGAGGAAAAAACGAATTCCGACCTGGCTCGCGATTGTCGGTGTCGTCATCTCCTTGCCCTTCGTCATAGCGGTTGGAGTGTGGGAGTACGTGAACGCCACCGCCACACCGCTTCACCCAAACGCGGCGAGCATCCCCTCCGCCAGCGACCAGACGGCGCCACCCAGGTGGACGGAAGCGGTGGAACAGGCGCGCCAGCAGGTGCGAGCCGATCTCATCGAACAGAACCTCCCGGGCCTTTCGGTGGCAGTGGGCGTCGGTGGGGACATCGTGTGGGCGGAAGGATTTGGCTGGGCGGATCTCGAGAACCAGATCAAGGTCACGCCGGAGACAGGGTTCAGGATCGGCACCGCGTCCACCGCCCTCACCTCCGCCGCAGTCGGCCTGCTGCTGGAGAAAGAGCAGCTCAAACTCGACGAGAAGATCCAGACGTACGTGCCCGAATTCCCGGAGAAGAAATGGCCCGTGACGCTTCGTCAGCTGATGGGACATGTGGCCGGGGTCAGGAACGACGGCGGCGACGAAGGCCCGCTCTTTTCCGAACACTGTGAGCGGCCGGTCGAAGCGGTGCCGCACTTCGCCTATGGCTCGCTCCGATTCGAGCCGGGGACCGAATATCGCTATTCGCAGTACGGCTGGATCCTGATGAGCGCCGCCATCGAATCCACCGCACACGAGCCGTTCCTGAGCTTCATGCAGAAGCAGGTCTTCGAGCCGCTGGGCATGGCCCACACGAGGCCCGACCCCGCGAAGCTTGATGCCAACTCGGGCGACGCGCCGCCGCCACCCGTCCCTGGTCAGGCGAACTCGTACTTCCCGAGGTTCGGGGGCGATCCCCGCTACGGCCCGGACCCGATGCGGCCACTCGACTACTCCTGCTACGCGGGATCGAGCGTCTTCGTCTCAACCCCATCCGATCTTGTGCGCTTCGCCATGGCGGTCCAGAGCGGCAAACTGCTGAAGCCCGCGACCGTGAAACTGCTTCAGACCCCTCAGCGTCTGGCTTCGGGCCAGGAGACGGGCTACGGTCTTGGTTGGGACCTTGAGACCGTGGAGCTTTTCGGTAAACAAACGACGCTCGTCGGCCACGACGGAGACCTGCTGGGCGGAATGACAACGTCTCTGATGACGTTCTCCGAGCACGGAATCGTCGTGTCCGTCACGTCGAACACGTCGTACGCGGACACTTTCTCCATCGCGGTGAAGATCGCTCAGGCTTTCGCAACCCCGCACCAGTAGAGGCGCGGTTCACCGATGTCCGACCCCCCTTTCGTCTCGGGGAATCTGGAACGTCGCTTCGATGGGAAAGTGATCACTGCCCGTCCTCACCGTTCCCACGCGACCGGCACCCGTGAGAAGGCCTGGAGACGCGAAGAAATAGTCGAACGTGCTCCTTGGCGCGGTTTCGGTCGTGAGCTTGGAGAAGGTCTCAAAGATCCCGCCCACGCGTACGAGCGACGCTCCGGACATCGCTGCCGTCAGCTCCTCGGTGAGCCCGCCGTACCAGGTATTGAAGTCGCCGCCGATCAGAAGGGCGCGAGCGGACGGCAACACATCCGGCCGGGGATCGCCCACGCACGCCCCGCGCGTGGCACAGGCGAGCAGGGACCCAAGCTGAGCGCGATAGCCACGCCTCAGCATGCCGGCCTGAAGGTGGACGTTGACCATTTGTACGGGCACTCCGTTCAGATCGATCACCGCCGTCACCGCCGCCTTTCGTGCCGCATCGAAATAGCTGTGGTCGGGAAGAAGGATCTTGCGGTGAGCGACGATCGGCCATCGGCTGAGGATCGCTACGCCGAACAGGTCTTTACTGATCGGATGCACGGCCGCCGGGTGATAGACGTAGGCGAGGCCCAATTGAGCGGCCACTTCACGCGCCGTGCGCTCATTGCTCTCCTGGAGAAAGAGGACGTCCGCCAAATCCATGCCGTTCGCGCGCAGAGTGGGAGCGATGTCAGTGGCGGCATAGCCGAAATGGATATTGAACGACACCACGGAGAACCGGCCCTCCACCAGTGGCGGCCTGGCCCCAACAGCTGTCTTCGCCGGCAGGGGTCCCGTGAAGACCGGCGCTTTCGGGTCGAGGAAGTTTCGCGCCTGGCCTCGACGCACGATCAAGAGAAGCACGGCAAGGATCACGACCAGCAGGCCGAGGATGAGGACCGCGGTTGCGTTCTTGAGCGTCACTTAAGGATGTTCCCCTTCGAGGGTAACTCCCACGCCTCGTTCTCTGGAACGGGCTCTCTGGAACGAGACGACCTCGGCTTGGACCCGTGGCGCTTCAGCACGGGGAGAAGAGCCGTTCGACTAGGGCTTAGCCGGGGTCAGCTCGGCGTAGATCTTCGCGATGTTGTCCTTGGCGCCGTTCATGCCGTAGGCCGCGAACTTCTCGGGCATCTTCAGTTCCGCAAGAGCCTCTTCCTGAGACTTCCCCGCCTTCATCGCGGCCTGCACAGCGGCGAGAAACGTCTTGTTGAACTCCGAGTACTCCAGGAGATCGGCTGGAGTCATTACAGTGCTGTGACCGGTGATGACGCTGTCGAGGTTCTTGAACTCCGCCGCGGCCTTCGCAAGAGTGTCGCCGATTTCGCGGCCGCTGCCGCCGTTGTTCATGTCCAGGAGTGGCGTTCGCTTCCCGGCGAAGATGTCGCCCGCGTGCACGGTCTTGAGGGCGCGGAACACCACGAAGGCGTCGCCGTTCGTATGTCCGCGGCCGAAGTAGTAGAGATCGATCGCCTCGGCTCCGCCAAGAAGCGTCATCTTGTCCTTGAAGGTCTTGTCCGCGAGGCCGTTGGCGTTCGCCGGATCTTCGAAGACTTTCATCTTCTTCATGTTCGCCGCGGTGTTCTCCTGAGCCACGATCTCTATGGTTGCGGGAAAGAACACGTTGCTGCCCACATGGTCGCCGTGCGTATGGGTATTGATGATGTGGGTGACCGGTTTGTCGGTGACCGTCTTCACTTTGTCGAGAATCGCCTGGCCCCAGCCCGCGAGCTTGGTGTCGACGATGACGACACCCTGACCGGTCACGAAGGCCGCGGTGTTTCCTCCACCCCCTTTGATCATGTAGAGGTTTTCTTTGACCTTCTCGATCTCCGCAATTTTCGGAGCGTCGGGTGAGGCGGTGGGCATCTGCGCGGTGGCGAGGGCGGTGAGGCCCACGCCGGAGACAACAATGAGACCAAGCACAACGCTGCGATTCATGACTACCCTCCGGGGAGAAACGTCCTCTGGATAAACCAGTAAGTGCCCGCGAGGATAACGCCGATCGAGCCGGCCCGGGCGACGCGATGCGCCCGGGTGGCACTCTTTCGGGCGATGAGTTCGAGGATCGACGCGGCGACTACGACGATGGCGAGCTGCCCGATTTCAACACCGACGTTGAACGAAAGAAGGGACCACCCAAGTGCTTTTTGCGGCAGACCAAACTCCTTCAGCACCGACGCGAAGCCAAAACCATGGATGAGGCCAAAACCCATGGCGAGCCAGGCGCGGATATCCGTTTCCGCGTGATTCGGATTCGGATTCGTCCGTGCGCGCAGGACGAGAAGATTGTCCGCACCCACCACGATGATCGTGAGCGCGATCAAAGGTTCGATGAGTCGCGAGGGAGGCGCCAGGATGTCGAGGGCCGCGAGCGTGAGGGTGACGCTGTGGCCGATCGTGAACGCGGTGACGATCAGAGCCAGCCGCGCCAGCGAACCGCGGAGCAGGAGGAGGCCGATCAGGAAGAGGACGTGATCCGGCCCGATCAGGATGTGCTCGATTCCTGAGAGGACGAACGTCCGGATGACCGCGAGACGCCCCTGGCGGCTTCCCGAGTAGAAGTCCGCGGTCTGTCGACCGATATCGAGGATGGCCTGATGGACGAGCGGGCCGTCTTCATAGATGTTGAGGAACGTCTGGTGAGCGGGGTCGTATGGGAAGAGAAGCGCTCGAATCCGGGCACGGCCCGGCCGGGCTCCTTGGAGCTTGAAGGCGAGCCGCAGGCTTTGCCGCTCTGGCACGGTCTCAATCGCGCCCCAGAAGATGGACGATCTGCTGTCGTCCACAAAGATTGAGATCCTCGGCGACAAAAGCTCGATGAGGGCCGCGCGCGAAGCCGCGGCGATTGGGGGGTGGAGAAGTTCATCGGGGAGAACATCGGCCAGTTCTCTCGCAGCATCGAAGTTGTGCACCACGAGCGTCCCGGAAACGCCCCCTTCGGTGAGGCGCAGATCGAGATAGCTGAAAGGAGCCGGGTGGGCGTGGACCGCCCGAGGCGCCGCGAGGAAAGTGGCCCCGAGCAGAAGGAGGACGGGTGTCGCGTGAAGGCGCGTCAAGAGAGCGGTGTGATGTCGAGTTTCAAAAGCTCGCCCGGGTCGGCGAGCAGGTCGATGGCGGTGACCTTCCCCTCGACGACGGTGAAGCGGAAGGCCACGCGTGTCTGGCCACCCGCCTGCCACACCGCCCCCACCGCTCCGTCGAGCAGAGCGAGTGTCGCCACCGTGGCGCGGCCCCTGAAGGTTTCGGCCACCGCGTTAGCGCCCCGCACCTCGGGAGAGGCCCCCATGCGGACGGCGAAGGCGTCCGCGCGCAGGATGGCGCCCGGATCGAGAAGGGCGACGAGTGCCGCGAAGTCGCCGCCTCGCGAAGCGGCGAGAAACGCGCCGATCACTTCCTTCTTCCGCGCCGGGTCGTCGGCCGGGGCTTCACTCGGCCCCTGCATCTTCTGCCGCGCCCGGCTCGCGAGTTTCCGGGCAGCCACAGGCGTGCGCGAGACGATCGGCGCGATCTCGTCGAACGAGAGATCGAAGATGTCGTGCAGGACGTAGGCGACGCGCTCCGCGGGCTCGAGGGTGTCGAGGACGGTGAGCAAGGCGACACCTACGGAATCCGAAACGATGAGGTCGCGCTCCGGGTCGCTTTCGTTCTGCCGGCCGGTGGCCGCGGGCTCCGCGGTCTCGACATCGAGCGCATCTTCGCGTCGACCTTTTCGGGAGCGCAGGGCGTCGAGGCACACCCGCGCCACCACGGTGGTGAGCCACCCCCGCAGATTCTCAACGCCACTTGTATCCGAGCGATTGAGCCGAAGCCACGCTTCTTGAACCGCGTCCTCGGCGGCACTTCGCGAACCGAGCATGCGGTAGGCGACGGAGCGGAGGTGGACGCGGCTCTCTTCGAACTGTTCGCTCAGCCAGTCTGGCTCATTCACTGGCGCCATTCTCATACGGCGAGAGTGGATTTGAGCGACCCGAGGATCCGGTCGGGCGGGCGCATGGCCCAGGACGT
>JAYUUU010000458.1:0-1780 GCA_043754395.1 Vicinamibacteria bacterium | reverse complement strand
TGCGTCCACAAGTGCCGAGATCCCGCAGGCGCCGCTGCTCGCCGAGAACGAGTCGCGAATCGTCGATTCTCTCGCCCGCTTCTCCAAGACCCAGGCGCGCGAGGTCATGACACCGCGTCTCGACATCACCGCTCTTCCGACCTCGAGCACGGTGGCCGAGGCGCGGAAGCTGTTCCGCGAGTCGCAGTATTCCCGGCTTGTGGCCTACGCCGAAACTCTCGACGACATCGCGGGCGTGCTGCACGTTCGCGACCTGGTGAGCCACGACGGCACGGAGACCGCCACCATCCAGTCGCTCGTTCGACCCGCCTTGATCGTGCCCGACGGCAAGAAAATCGTCGACCTGCTCCGCGAGATGCAGACGAAGCGCCTGTCGATCGCCATCCTGGTGGATGAGTACGGCGTCACCGCTGGTCTGGTTTCGATCGAAGACATCCTTGAGGAGCTCGTAGGCGAGATCAAGGACGAGTACGACAACGAGACCGAACCACTCATCGTAACGAGCGAGGGAGTGATCAGCGCATCGGCACGGGTGAGCCTCGAGGCACTCAAGGATGCCCTCCACCCCGGCTTCGACATGCCGGATGACGTTGATACCGTGGGCGGACTCGTAATGAATCTCTTCGGTCACGTGCCGAAGGCGGGCGAAAAGATGGAACACGAGGGTTACACCATCGATGTCCTCGAGGCGACGTCGAAGCGCGTCGGCCGGGTTCAATTCGCAAGAGCCTCGGTTGGGGTGGCCTCGTGAACGGCGAGGAAGAAACCGCACCCGAAACCACGGCGCCCACGGTGGCGACACCGCCGGGCTTCAAGTCCGGCTTCGTCACCATCGTCGGCCGGCCTTCCGCGGGTAAGTCGACGCTTCTGAATCGCCTCGTCGGCGAGAAGGTCGCGATCACCTCCGACAAGCCGCAGACCACGCGCAACCGCATCCTGGGCTACGTCAACCGCCCGAATGGGCAGATCGCCTTCATCGACACGCCGGGCCTCATCAAACCGTTTCTCGCGATGCACACGCGGATGATGAGCGTCGCCCATTCCGCGATCGGCGAGGCCGACGCGGTGATCTGGATGGTCGACAGCACCGAGCGCGACGGCCCGCACAATCGTCCCATCGCCGACCTCCTGCGGCAGTCGGGCAAGCCCATTGTCCTCGCCCTCAACAAAGTCGACAAGGTCGCGAAGGCTCAACTCCTGCCTCTCATGGCAGGCCTCGGCAACCGCATCAAGTTCAAGGCGGTCGTCCCGATCTCCGCGCGCAACGGCGAGGGCGTCGAAGTGCTGCTGAAAGCCGTGGTCGACGAATTGCGCGAGGGGCCCGCCCTGTTCCCAGTCGATGAGTTCACCGACAAATCCGAGCGCTTCCTCGTTTCGGAACTGATCCGCGAGGCGATCATCCACTGCTGTGGTCAGGAAGTTCCGTACGCAACTGCCGTTTTGGTCCGCGGGTGGGAGGACGAGCAGGCGGACGGAGGGAAGATCCGCATCGCCGCGGACATCATGCTCGAACGCGAAGGGCAGAAGGCCATCGTCATCGGCAAACAGGGCTCGATGCTCAAGAAGATCGGCACCGAGGCTCGCACCGAGATCGAAGCCTTCCTCGACGCTCCCGTGTACCTCGAGCTCTTCGTGAAGGTCCGCAAGGGCTGGCGGGAAGACGACCGCGCGGTTCGCGAGGTCATCGAGGGGCGTTAGCACCTTCACGCCTTGAGGGCGCCCCTGCATCGTTGCAGGGTTTTAGTTGCGGCTCCCGTCACATCGCGTGCTCTCTCCCGCC
>JAYUUU010000457.1:0-2407 GCA_043754395.1 Vicinamibacteria bacterium | reverse complement strand
ATCGAATACGAAGTGGCGGGCGTGACACCCGAAGGCTTCAGCGGTCACTCGACCGCAGGTGTTGATGTCTTCATTCCTTTCGCGGTGGCGATGAGGGATTCGCCCGGCTGGGATCGTCAGTCCTTTCGGAATGTCGCGGGCGTCCTCGTCCGCCTTGGGCCTGCGCAAAGCATCCTCGCCGCTACCACCCAGGCCGGGGCGTCGATAGAGCGAAGGGTCATCGCAAAGCCGCTCGCCGGAACCGACGTATCCCCGATGGAAAGGCGCGTGGCCGGGTGGCTCGCCGCGGTGGCCGGGCTCGTTCTGATCATCGGCCTTGCTAACAGCGCGGTTCTCCTGCTTGTCCGTGGAATAAGGAATCGCCGCGAGGTCGCCATTCGCGCGGCGCTCGGAGCCTCCCACGGACGCCTCCGCGTCCAGGCGCTGCTCGAATCGATGCTCATCGCCGCCCTGGCGGCGCTCGCTTCGCTGGCTCTCGCCGCGTGGATGGATGACGCCATGCGCCGGGTCCTCTTCCCGGAGCTGCGCTCGGGCGGCAGCGTCGGATTCACGGCCTTCGCCACCGCGCTCGCCGCAGGACTCATCGTCGCGTCGGTGGCCTTCGTCGCGACACTTTCGCAAATACCGAAAATCGCCGAGGCCACGCACCTTCGATCAGGGACCCCCGCCGTTGGCCGACGAACCCGCGGCACCACCCCGCTGCTTGTCGTCCAGACCACACTCGCGTTCCTGCTGCTCGCGGGGGCCGGCTTCTTCGGAACGAGCCTCTACCGTCTCCGCGCCCAGGACTTCGGGATGGACCTCGACCGTGTGATGGTGGTGGACTTCGAACCGACATCCGCCGAACTTGCGGGCCAGGATGTCTTCTTCACCGAAGCGCTCGCGCGCGTGGCCGCACTTCCCGGTGTGTCGATGGCCACGACCATCGACTCGATTCCTTTCGCCGGTTTCAACGTGCCTCCGTTCAGCGTTCCCGGTCGGGCCGAGCCTCCAGCCGCAGGTCAACAGCTTCCCTTCCTGACCGCGGCCACGCCGGAGTTCCTGAAGATCCTCGGCGTTCGGGTAATCGAGGGCCGCGCCTTCGACGACTCGGACGAGCGAGGCGCTCCGGTGGTGATCGTCAACCAGACCATGGCCCGGGGCGTATGGCCCGGGGAGAGTGCCCTCGGCAAATGTATCCGCGTCGGTTTCGATCCTGACTTCAACCCCGAGACCTTCGATCCATCGTCCGGGCCCCCGATGCCTTCGGACAGGGTGCGGTGCCGCGAAGTCATCGGAGTGATGCGAGACGTCCGCCAGCGTTCGGTCCTGCCGGGAGGCGGCGAGGACCGGTTGATGCAATACCTCGTCCCCTTCTCGCAGGTTCCGAAGCCGCCGTTCGCGACGAACCCCGTGCGCATCCGTGGCCTGCTCCTCAAAGTGAAGGACGCGACGATCGCGGCCGCCATCCGTCGAGCCGCCACCTTGGGGCACATCGACCTTCCCTACCTGCGGGTCAGGCCTTACACGCAACTGCTCGATCGGCAGATGCGCCCCTGGACCATGGGAACAAGACTGCTCGGCCTTTTCAGCGCTCTAGCACTTGCCGTCTCCGCCCTCGGCATGTTCGCGGCTTTCGCGCACCAGGCCGCGGAACGGCGTCGTGAGATGGCGATCCGGCTTGCCATCGGCGCGCGTCCCGCATCGGTGAGGGGGATGGTAATGCGAGAGGCGTTCGGAATCGCAGCTTCAGGAATTACCCTCGGCCTCGTGGCCGCGGTCCTTGCCGGGCGTGGCCTGCAATCGATGCTCTTCGGCACGGCGCCTACAGATCCCATGGTCCTCGGAGCGTCGAGCGGCCTGATGCTGTTGATGGCTTGTCTCGCCACATTCTTTCCTGCGCGCGAGGCGTCGAAGTCAGACCCGAACGTTCTGCTGCGAACTGAGTAGGCGTTCTTCGGCTCAGGACCTCGGCGAGCTGAGGCGGCGGACAAGCCGGTCGCGGGCGAGCCCCCAGGCGAGGAAGTGAGCGCCGGCCATCGCCTGCATCTCGATGGCACTCGCGGTGGTGACGATCACGGGACAGGCGAGAAGACCCAGGACGATCGGAAGCAGGATGCGTACGTGGCGGCCCCTTTGTCCGTCGGAGCCCAATGACAAGAGGCCCAGCAGTGGCCAGCCGGCTAAGAGGAGAAAGCCCGGCGCTTCGACGCTGCCCCGCCCCCAACCGAACTGATCCGCGGTAGGGGCGAGTTCCATGTAGGAATCGAACGCCCTCTCGTTCGGATGCGAAGACAGCGCATACGATTTCAGGGCGGTGGACGCCATGGGCCGGAGTTTGTCGAGAAAGAAGGTGGCGCTCGCTCGCTTCAACACGATCTCCGCGAACCAGAGCGGGTCGCCTGTGATCTCCCCGAGGATCACGCCC
>JAYUUU010000456.1:0-2420 GCA_043754395.1 Vicinamibacteria bacterium | reverse complement strand
AAGACGCCGCTCAAACTCGGCAGCACCGTGGACCTCGTGATCAGCGCAGCTTGTCTTGAGATGGGGGGCCGCAGGACGGAAACGGATCGCCAGTGCTTTGCCCCCCAAACCCCCGCGGCTCGGCGGGAGTAAATCCCGCCTTCGCCTTTCACCCGGCTTTAAACCCAACGCCTTCGCCTTTCTCCAGGTCTTTAGACCCGCCGCCTTCGCAGAAGGTAAGTTCAATGTGATGGGTCTTTTCACTTCGAAGCCGGTGATCGCGTCTCTCACTGAGACCGATCGCGCCTTTCTCAAGGACTGGTCGCACCCCTACTCCGAGATGAGCGGGGCGGTGAAAGGCGAGTTCGAGGACCAGGTCGCGCACTTCCTCGCGGAGCAGCGGATCACTGGCGTGAGTCTCGATGGATCACTCGAACGTGAGGACAAGCTTCTCGTCGCCGCCTCGGCGTGCACTCTGTCGAGCGGATGGCCCGGCCATCGATGGACCGACGTCACCGAGATCCTTCTCTATCCGGACGACTTCGATCGCGACTACCGGGTCGGAGGCGAAGATGAAAGCACCCCGGAGCACGCGGGGCAGGCGCATCCCTGGGGCACGATTCTGATGTCGCTGCCTTCACTCGAAGAGAGTTTCGAAGATCCGCACGACGGGTATCACGTTGGTTATCACGAGTTCGCGCACGTGCTGGACCGGGACGATGCGACGAGCAGCGGGTCGCACAACTACGGCGGACTTCCGTCGAATGTGCATGGAGCCTTCGCGGAGGCGATGTCGAAGGCGCTCGAGGAAACCCGCATCGCCCTCGTCAAAGGTGACTCACCGCTCGACGAATACGGTCTTGAGTCTCCCGCGGAACTCTGGGCGGTGTCGGTGGAGGGGTTCTTCGAAATGCCCGGCGCGATGCGCACGGCCCACCCGGATCTGCGCGAACTGCTGGACCTCTACTTCAATCAGCGCGCGCGCCATTGATGAACTCTCTCGCCGCGGGGGTGGTCGTCGTGCTGATGGCGCTTGCAGGATTGCATGTGTATTGGGGAGTCGGAGGCCTTTGGCCAGGCAGGACCGAGGCAGACCTTGTGGCGCGCGTGGCCGGCTTCCGGCGGGGCGTGATGCCGGGACCTGGGGCTTGCTTTGCGGTTGCGCTCGCCCTCTTGAGCGCCGCGTATATCGTCGCCGTACCGCAGGGCGCGCCCCGATTTGGTCTTCCAGAAGCCTTGTGGACCGTGGGTTATTGGGGCGTCGGCGTCGTGTTCTTGCTGCGAGGGATCGCCGCTTATATACCGGGCGTGTTCTCTTACGCGGTTGGTACACCCTTCTACGATCTCAACCGCTTCTACTACGCGCCCCTGTGCCTCGCCATCGCCGCCGCGATGGCCCTTTCGTATGGCCGCGTTTCACAACCCGGCTAGAGGCATATCGGGCCCTACGAGATCTTGGCCGCCCATGGGCGGGGCATATCGATCGTCCATGCGTTGTACGCTAGAGTCATCGATATGGATACCGTTACCATCTCACCGAAGTTCCAAGTCGTGATTCCGCGACGTCTCCGGGACCAGCTGGGTCTCAAAGCGGGCGGCAAAATGCGGGTCATCCGATATGGCGACCGTATAGAACTGCTTCCCGCTCGTAAGGCCAGCGACCTCCGGGGATTCCTGAAGGGAATGGACACCGCCATTCCCCGAGACCGCGACCGAGTGTGATGTCCGACAACGTCGTCGATTCCTCCGGCTGGCTCGAGTACTTCGCGGGCTCGTCCCGCGCGCGCCTGTTCGCCCCGGCGATCGAGGACGCCGGCCGCCTGGTGGTCCCCGTTCTTGTCCTCTATGAAGTGGTGAAGAAGGTGCGGCGTGAGCGCGGTGAGGCGGCGGCGCTGGAGGCCGCGGCCCTTCTCCGGAGCGGCCGGATCGTGGATGTCGACAGCGAGGTTGCCCTGGACGCGGCCCAGTTGGATCTGCCCCTCGCCGACAGCCTGATCTACACCATCGCGCGGCGAGCCGGAGCGACGCTATGGACTCAGGACGAGGATTTCGCTTCCCTGCCGGGCGTCCGGTACTTTCAAAAGAAGTAGTCGTGGGTCTGCGACCGCCGAGGGCAACCGCCGCCGCGCGGGGCTATGAACTCGATGAGTGGCTGATTCTGAACTGAAGGTGGTGAAGGTCTCCCGCCAGGCGGACGACGGCGATGCATGGATGCGAGCTCTCTCTCCATCCGCGCGCGTTTTGAGCGTCCGCGCCGCAACTGAGAACGCCTGGCTTGCCAAGGAGGGAAAACGGATTGACTCCCGACTTCGTCGCGATGTTGTCCGCGTTGTCCGGCGAGAGCGTTGAGTTCATGCTCGTGGGGGCGCACGCACTCGCCGCCCATGGCTTCGTCCGCGCCACTCAGGACATCGACATCCCGACACCGGAAAACGCGCGCC
>JAYUUU010000455.1:0-5021 GCA_043754395.1 Vicinamibacteria bacterium | reverse complement strand
GCACCTGTGCTGAGCTCGTCGAAGAGCATGGTCGAAGCGCCCGCGGGCGATCAGCCGCCGGTTCGCAAGACCACGCGCACCCGGGCGAAACGGTAGGTGTAGGGGCAGCGCAGATTGCGGGGCACGCGCAGCGTCCCCCGAGGGGAGGCTGCGCGCTGCCCCTACAGATTAGCCAGACGTTCCCGAATGTCGGCGCGTTCCGCGCGCCCTTCGAAACGGAGGCCGCTGACCAGACGCGCCGACGCTTCGGCCGCGGTGGGGGTATCGAACCGCACCTCTTCGACGGCGAGATCGTAGGCCACGGTTCCCTCCGCGATTTCTCGCGGCCCGCTCGTCGTGTGGGTCTTGATCACACACGCGAGGTCGGCATCGTAGATCGCGAGCGTCGCGGACGACCGGAGGCGCAGGTTCTCCGCGGACTGCGTTCGTCCACCTGTCGCCACCCGGAGCTTTGTGTCCGAGATCACAAAAATCTCGTCCCGCGCGAGCATCATGATGTGCGGGCGCAGCCAGGCGTCGACCGTAATGAGAAGAAGGGCGCTCGATCCGCCCTCGGAACGGATCCAGGTGACGATTCGATCGGGCAGGGAAGTGCGGGGAGATGGAAACATCGTGGGAATCCATTCTCGCCGGTCCCTTCGTAGAATGCTCGATACCCCATGTTCAGAAATCGCGCGAAGTTTCTCTCCCCGTTGACCCTGGCGCTTCTGGTCACCGTCTTGTTGTCGCCCTTGTCCGCCCAGGAGACTTTGGCTCAAACCCCGCCCCCTGCACCGGGAAAGCCGGGTGCTTCCGAACCGCTCGAGCTTTTACCGGCGATCGGGAAGATCGGCGCCGAGGTTGGCCTGCATGGCGGCTGGTCCAAGAATCCCTACTCGCTCGGCTCGGGCGCCCAAGGTGTCGGGTTCATCAATCTGCCGCTCAAAAAAGTGGGCGGAGGAGTGCTCTCCTATCAGATCGCCCTTCGGTTTGCGCGCAGCACAAGTGACCCCATCACGGTGACGAATCCCGTCGCGTTCGTCGCGAACCTCGCCGCCACCGGCCGCGGCGACGTCGGCCCCTTCCCGTATCGGCGGCTCGTGAGATCGACCGGTTCGATCTTCATCGTCGAGCCCTTCGGCTTCAAGTACGCGTTCCATTCACTTGGCCGCTTCCGTCCGTACGCGGTGGCGGGCGTGGGCGTGGGTGTGGTGATCACGAAGGAGACGCCGGAAGCGAACGAGAGCCTGGTCTTCACCGGCACGTCGCCCTTCGACGCGGATCTCATCGCGGGGCTCATCGCGCAGGCGAAGGAACTCGAGGCTCTCGGCCGCCCCACTGGACAGGGCAATCTCGAAGTCGCGGGCTACGTGGGTGCGGGCTTCGAGTATCGGCTAAGCCCCGGACTTTCGTTCCAGGCCGACTACCGCTTCACGAAGCTCTCGGGCCGCAACGCGTCGATGCACATGGCGAGCGGCGGCTTCGGGATTCACTTCTGATGGACGCCAATCTCGAAAGGACCCAGTCACGACGGGGCCTTCTGGGGTGTGCGGTCGCGCTCGTCGCCGGCGCGGGACTCTCGACCGCGTCTGCACCTGCGGTAATCGGTAAGGACTACGCGTCGCCTCGGGAGGCGCTGGATGAGATCGATCGACTAGCGGTCGCCTGCGGGATGCGCCTTGGCGCGCTCCGCCGAGCTCGCTCTGGCGCCGAGGTTCTCGTCACGCGTTTCCTGGCCGCCCTCGACCGGCATCGCGCCCTTCGCGAGGACGTGCGGACTCGTTTCAGCCTGCCTCGCGGCGTGGATCCGGCCTCGCAAGTAGGCGAAGCCGACGCGGATCTTTCAAGGCTTCGGCAAGCGCTCGACGATCTGATGATCGCGTATGCCGAGAGTCTCCCGACCTTCGCAGACTCGAACACGGTCTCACGTCTCGCCGCCCACATGGTCGAGATCTCGAAGCTTCGCACGGTGATCGATCTCTGGGTTGTAGCGGAGGGAGCATGAGCGTGCTCACGCCGCGCCGCGAGTTCATTCGAAGAGCCGCTCTCAATGCCGGTATTTCGGTCGCCGTCTTCGACTTTCTCGAAGGTCGCGTGGCCGCGCTGCCGAAAGGCGAGGAGACCGACATCGCGATCCTGAACGCGGCCCTCGGCCTCGAACACGAAGCGATCGGCCTCTACGGCGACGCGCTCGCGCGAAATCTCGTGCCCGCCGGTCTTCGCGAATATGCGGTTGAGTTCGTGGGCGCGCACGAGGGTCACCGCGATACGCAGGTTGAGATCCTGCGCGAGCGCGGAGTCACCGCAGTCGGTCCACACAAGGTCGACCCGATCCGTGAAACGACCGCCGGTGATGCGGTGCTGCGCCGACTCCTCAGCATCGAAGCTGCGGCGGAGGCCGCGTACCTGCGCCTCATCGGCCAGATCCGCACGAACGATTACCTCCTCTCCGCAGGTTTCATCGTGGTGGACGAAGCCAGACACCAAACGATCTGGCGCCGCGCGTTGGGCCTCTCGATCTACTGACGGAGAGATGGGTCAAGGCCCATCTCTCCGTCATTGCGAGGAAACTCATCTAACGAGGGTGACGAAGCAATCTCCGGGGTTGGTAGGGATTCCGGGTCGATCGACCCGTCGCGCGCCATCCCCGTAGAATCGCTCTCCCCATGCCGATTTACGAGTTCTACTGTTCCTCCTGCCATACCGTCTTCAACTTCCTTTCCAAGCGGATCAATACCGAAGCGACTCCCGCGTGTCCCAAGTGCGGGAAGGCCACCTCGCGCAAGCCCTCGACGTTCGCGATGTCGCGGAACCGGCCCGAGCCCAAGGCCGGGGATGGGGCGCCCGGCGAAGGCGGCGACGGAATGGATCCCTTCGCGAACATGGACGAGACCCAGCTCGAATCCGCGATGGAGTCGCTCGCTTCCGAGGCTGACGGCATCGACGAGAACGATCCGCGCCAGGCCGCGAACGTGATGCGGAAACTCTTCGACGCCACCGGCATGCCCCTTGGCGGCGGGATGCAGGAGGCGCTCAAGCGCATGGAGTCGGGCGAAGATCCCGAGAAGATCGAGGAAGACATGGGCGACCTCCTCGAGAAGGATCCCTTCGGAGGAGATGCGGCGAAGAAGTCGACCGAACGAAGAATTCCGAGGCGGGCGGCCACCCTCGATCCCAATCTGTACGAGATGTGAACATGACAAGAGGCGCGCGCGGCCTGGTTGTGCTGCTGGGGCTGGCGCTCGCGGCTTCGACCTTCGGGTCGCAACCCGCGTCGGCGCCCTCCTCCGGGGCCGCAACGCTTTCGGGGCGCGTCACCTTGCTCCTGCCGCCCAAAGTCAAGATCGATCCGGGCGGCTCCGTGGTCTGGATCCCCGGCCTCAAAGTCGCATCTCCCGCGGCCGGCGCGTCCACCGCGGTGACCTCGAAGGACAAACGGTTCGACCCGCGCATCCTCGCGGTCTCGAGCGGCACCAGGGTCACCTTCCCAAACGTCGACTCCATCTACCACAACGCTTTCAGCCTGAGCCCCGGCAACAAGTTCGACATGGGCCTCTATCGCAAGGGCGCCTCCCGCGACGTCATCCTGAAGAATCCCGGGATCGTTCGCGTCTACTGCAACATCCATCCCGACATGGCCGCCTCGGTGGTGGTGGTGGAAGGCAATGCGTACTCCGTGGTTCAAAACGACGGCGTCTACCGCATCGAGGGCATTCGGGCAGGACGACATGAGGTCCACATCTGGAGCGACGTCGCGGGCGAGCAGGTTGTTGCGATGGACTTCGAGGCCGGTCAGAACCTCGACTGGAGTCCGGCGCTCGACGCCACCAAGTATCAGCGGGTCTCCCACACCAACAAGCACGGCAAGGCGTACCCGAAGGCGAAGAACGATGCCGACCGGTACTGACTTCGAGGCGCCTCCCAGTCCCTCTCGCATCGACACGCCCGGCTACGGGAGATCGCCCGGCTCGGTGCCGGTGCTGCGCGCCATCGCCGACGATGTGCCTCGCGGCCTCGCGCTTCGCACCCGTCTCTTCCTCGGCTCGGCGATCCTGCTCGCGTTCACCATCGGCGCGGCCATCGCGTTTCTCACCTACAAGTCGCAAAGCGTCGCCGACGAAAAGATCCGCGCCGACCTGCATGCGGTGCCCGCCATCTTCGAGGGCTATCGCTCGACCCAGGCGAGTGCGCGTGAACGAGCGGTGAAATCGCTCGCCGAGGAAGCGGGAACCAAGGCCCTGATGGCGGAGATCCGCGAGCATCCGGAGACCTTCCACGACTCTGCGCAAGGCTTCGCGAAAGTCCTCGGCGCGCGGACGGTGTATCTCTTCGACTCCGCGGGCGCTCTGCTGGCCCGGAGCGATCGCGCGGCGGGCGAGGAAACGGGCCGCGACTTCACCGGCATCACCTGGGTGGACATCCCCCGCGAGACAAAGACGGAGAGTTCCGCATTCATCCTCGAAGTGTCGCGCGACAAGGCCCTGTCTCTCGTCGCTTCCGCGCCGGTGACTCAGGGAGAGGGTGCTGAACTTCGACTGAACGGCGTGATCGCGGCGGCGTTCGAGATCTCGAATGATCGGGCGAAGGACCTGGCGCTTCTGACCGCGGGTGACGTGGCGGTGGTGGGCAATGTCGCCCCGCGAAACGAACCGGCGCAGCTCGAGCTTTTGGCCGCGACCCCCAAGTTCGCAAATGCGATGCCGAGGCCGATGCTTCAGGCGACCACCCAAGTGTTCGAGAAGGAGACTCAGTCCGAACCCTTCGAGTTCGCGGTGGCGGGCGAGACATTCATCGCCACCGTGCTCCCGATCCGCTCCGGCCGAAACGAAGTGATCGGCGCTCTCGTCGTGGGGCGGTCGAAGGATCTCGAAATGGCGCCGTTCCTCGAAATCCGGCGCAGCCTTCTAATCGTGGGTGTGATCGCTCTGATTCTTTCCCTGCCTCTCTCCTTCGCGATGGCGCAGGGGCTCGCGGGCCCTATTCAGAAGCTCGCCGAGGGGGCTCGCAAGATCGCGGGCGGCGATCTCGACGTTTCGCTTCCC
>JAYUUU010000454.1:0-2647 GCA_043754395.1 Vicinamibacteria bacterium | reverse complement strand
GCCCTTCGGTCGGCGACGAAAGTCCCCCGCCCCGCTTCGCGTTTGATGAAACCCTCTTTCTCGAGGTCACCCAGGGCCTGGCGGATCGTGATTCGGCTGACGTCGTAATCCTTGGAAAGTGCTTCTTCGGTGGGCAGCCGATCGCCCGCGTGGTACTTGCCCGAGACGATGTGCTCGCGCAGGATTCCCGCCAGCTGGTAGTAGAGGGGAACCGCGGCGGCGAAGCCATTCGGGCGCGGCATCAGCGGGTTCCTCCCATGACTAGACCCACGACTCCAGGTTGTAGACGCGGATCGCGTTATCCCACAAAAGCTTCTGGCGAGCCTGGGGCTTGAGGTCAAGGGCATCAATCTCCGCGATCGCACGCTCGAAATCGATCACGGGCCAGTCGGTCCCGAAGAGAACCTTGTCCTGCCCCCGCGAGTTGATGAAACGCACGAACGAGGCGTCCCAGTACTTCGGCGAGTGGGCGTCCGACCCGATCCAGACGTTCTTGTGCTTCCAGGCCACCGAGATCATTTCCTCGGTCCAGGGGTAGCCGATGTGGATGCCGATGATCTTCAACTCTGGAAAGTCGATGGCCACGCGGTCGAGGCTCATCGGCCTTGCCACCGTGGGCAGGAAAGCTTGAGCCGAGTGGCCGACCTGGATCTGAATCGGGATTCCAAGCTCCGCGCACTTCGCGTAGAAGGGGTAATACATCCGGTGGTCGGGCGCCTCGCCGAACCAGTGTGGATAGAGATGCGCGCCTATGAACCCGTGCTCCTTGACGGCTTCGTCGAGCTTCTTGAGCCAGGGCATAATGGTCGATGGGTTCAAGCCCACGATTCCCTTGAAGCGCTTCGGATGGGCCGCGATCACTTCGGCGATCCGCTTGACCGGCTTCTCGAAGAAGATGTCCGAACCGACAGGCCCGCCCGTGGTCGCGACCATCAGGCCTTTCTCGATCCCGGCCGCGTCCATGCGCCGGATCTCCTCCTCGAGCGAAATCCCGGAGGATGTCTCGCCGAGGATTTTGATCGCGTTCCAGAAGGCGTTCAGCCGCGGTGTGTAGTTCGCGGTCAGGTCGCTCGTCCAGAGGTTGACCACGATGTCGATGATCCTGCGCGCTCCAGACATTGTTCTAAGAATAGTACAACTTGAGCGAGGCGCTGACTTATTCTTTGGAAGTTCAAGCAGCATTCTCCGAAAATGTTTCCTTCCCTGAGGCCCCCAATGCCCGGACCCCTCGACGGCGTACGCGTTCTCGAACTGACCAGCGTCGTGCTCGGGCCCTGGGCCTGCCAGATCCTCGGAGATCTCGGCGCCGATGTCGTAAAGATCGAGCCTCCGGCGGGTGACAGCAACCGTCAGCTCGGGCCTCGCGCGAACGAAGGTATGGCCGCGCTCTACCTCACGTGCAACCGCAACAAGCGGAGCCTCGTCCTGGATCTCAAGAACCCGGCCGGGAAAGAGGCTCTGCTCCGGCTCGCGGAGAAGGCAGACGTTCTCGTCCACAACTATCGGCCCAAATCGATGGAGCGCCTGGGCCTCGGGTACGAGGCGATGAAGGCACGCAACCCGAAGATCATCTTCTGCGGCACCTACGGGTATTCGAAGAACGGGCCCTATGCCGATCGAGCCGCCTACGACGATTCCATTCAGTCCGCGTCCGGCATCGCCATGCTTTCGACCCGGATGGGTGAAGAGCCCCGCTACCTCCCCACCATCATCGCCGACAAGACCACCGGACTCTCCGTTGTCTACTCAGTGATGGCAGCCCTTTTCCACCGCGAAAGAACCGGAATCGGGCAGGAGATCGAGGTGCCCATGTACGAGACGCTCATCTCGTATGTGATGGCCGAGCACTTGTTCGGATACGCATTCGATCCGCCTCGTGGAGAAATGGGCTACACGCGGCTGCTCTCCAAGCACCGACGCCCCTACAAAACAAGGGACGGCTACATCGCCATCCTCCCCTACCTGAACGACCACTGGAAGACCTTCTGCGAGGCCGCCGGACGGCCTGACTTCGTCGCCGACGCCAGGTTCTTGACCCTCGCCGATCGGCTCAGGAACATCGACTCGGTGTACGAGGAGACCGGCAGGCTCGTGGGGCAAAAGACCACCGCGGAGTGGTTTGAAATTCTCGGCAAGACCAATGTTCCCGTAATGATCGTCAATTCGATCGAGGACCTGATCACCGACGAGCATCTGGTCGCCACCGGCTTCTGGAAGGAGATGGACCATCCCTCCGAAGGGAAACTACGTCTTCCCGGTGTTCCCGTGACGTTCTCCGAAACACCAGGGGGTATCCGAAGGCATCCCCCCCGCCTTGGCGAACACAGCGCGGAGATCCTCCGCGAAGCGGGCTACACCGACGGGGAGATCAAGTTGATGAGCGAATCGGGGGCCACGCGCCTGAATTCGTAGCCGCGGCCGTCGGTGGGCCCGAAGGTCTGGACCCCTTTCTCGTCATAGCCGCGTTCGAGGGTCACGATCAGGTCCTTTGTGATGCGGATGCTCGTGTTTCGGTGAACACCACCGGGTCCTGAACCACGCGCGCGAACATGAATTCTCTTTTGGACGGGCTCACCGCAGAGCCGGCCTCGCCTCGAGCACGCGACTCGAAAGAGCCGACGAGCCAGCTCGCTACCTTGAAAACGTC
>JAYUUU010000453.1:0-5406 GCA_043754395.1 Vicinamibacteria bacterium | reverse complement strand
GTCACGCGCGCGATCGACATCCTCCGCACGGATGTCGTCCGCACATTGAAACTCCTCGGCGTCGACTCCCCCGCGAAGCTCGACCGTTCGTTTGTCGACGTCCCCGCGGAATGGATTCGAGCGAGACCGTAGGGGAGGCTTAAGGCTGCAGTTCCGCGGTGATCGTCCCCTGGGGCCTGGTCGAAACGATCTTCGCCACGCGGCGTGACTTCGTATCGATCCAGAGTGTCGTAACTCCCGGCTCGCCTTCGGCGGATGAAACCTCGGCCTTCCACGCATCGAAAGTACCCGCGGGGACGGTCACGGATTCGGAACCGACGACCTTGATCTGCTTCAGGGTCACTTTCTGTTTCTGCACATCGAAGTTACGGAAGGTCGCGGAATAACCGGCGGCGAGGGGCAGCCGCGCCAGCACGTCGTTGGCCCCGGCGCCATCCGCGAAGAGAGCGCCGCCGAGATCGACCGCCACCGGCCGTTCCTGGCCGCCCATCGACATCTTGCCGGTGGCTTTGCCATCGGCGAACTCGAGGTCAATCGCCATCGCACCCTGCCGGATGGTGCGCTTCCGGACCAGAAGCGTGCCCTTGTCGACCACGGCTTCGTCGACGGCCTCACCCATGGGCATCTTGGCGCTTTCCGTGATGACCCAGGTGGCGCCGCCGTCCTTGACGGTGCGGTTGATCGACATCGCCATCGACTGCGCGCCCACCGCGATGGTGGCCTGATAGGACGTGGAGCCCGCCACGAGGTCCGCCACCGGTTTAGGGGTTTCCACCAGCTTCGCGTCGACGGCCTTCGTCAGGACAACCGTCTTCGGATCGACGCTGATCTCGGAGAGGCGCTTGCTAATCTCGGGCGTCACGGCCTCCTGCACGCGGCCGCCAAGGTGCTTGGCGAAGAACGATTCGCTGATCGCCCAAAGCGCCATGTTGTTGATCGGCCGCTGGAAACCGTGACCTTCGTCGGGAGCGAGGATGTACGAAACCGGGAAACCGCGGTCGCGCAGCGCCACCACGATCTGCTCCGACTCGGCTTTCTTCACCCGCGGATCATTGGCGCCCTGCGCCACGAGCAGAGGCGTCTTGATCTTCTGCGCGGAATTGAGCGGCGACTGACGCTCGAGCTGGGCTTTGCCCTCGGGCGTCTTCGGATTGCCCATGCGTTCGTAGAAGCTGATGCGGCCCGCCTCCCAGTACGGCGGAATCGAGTCGAGCAGTGTGATGAGGTTCGAGGGGCCCACGATCGAAACCGCAGCCGCATAAAGATCGGGCGTGAACGCGACACCCGCGAGTGTCGCGTAACCGCCGTACGAGCCGCCCATGATGCCAACGCGCTTTGGGTCGGCGATTCCTTGCGCCACCAGATGCTTCACGCCCCAGGTGATGTCGTCCTGCATCTTGTCGCCCCACTGCTTGTTCCCTGCGTTCAGGAACTTCTTGCCGTAGCCGGTGGAGGCCCGGAAGTTCGGCATCAACACGGCGTAGCCGCGGTTCGCGAGGAATTGCGCGAGGTTGTTGAAGCCCCAGCCATCACGAGCCCACGGACCGCCGTGCGGCACCACGATGAGAGGCAGCGCCTTGGCAGCCACACCCTTCGGCAAAGTCAGGAACGCCGGGATCTCGAGACCGTCAGATGAGGCGTAACGCAAAGGCTTCATCGTCGCCATGTGCTCACGCGGAATGCGTTCGCGCACCTTGTACTGCGACGTCAGCTTCTTCGTGGTGCGGTCGAAAAGGAATCGCTCGCCGGGGTTGGTGTCGCCCGAAGCGGTGATCATCACGAGCCGGTCGTCCGCGCTGGATGATCCAAGCGAGATGTCCTGCCCAGGAAACTTGCCCTGGAGAAACTTGTAGTCGGCATCCCAGGTCTTGTCTTTGAAATAGACACGCGCGCGATCGTCCTGATACGCAGTCCCGATCAGCTCGTCCGTGGCTTCGGAGAAGATCGCCTGGCCGAAATCCACCCGCTTCATGGGATCAGCTTCGACCAACTCTTCCTTGCCGGTCGCGGGGTCTAGGAGGACCAGCTCGGTCAGGTCCTTGTCGCCCTTGTTCGTTTCGAAGTAGGTGCGCTTGCCATCTTTGTGAAAGCGCGTGGGGCCGCAGCCCTCGAAGACGCTGCACGAATAGACCTTGGTGAACGCGTTCTCATCGACGCGCAGGATCTCGGTATCGCCGTTGTCCGCGGTGCGGACGGCGAGCCGCAGCTTGCCAGAAAGGTCGAACACCCAGCCCGCCACCTTCTCGGTGTTCTTGCGCAGTAACTCACGCTTGCCCGTGGAGATCGATACCTTGTAAAGGTCGTGCCACGCCGCGTCACGGTCGTTGAGACCGATGTAGAGAACGTCCGGGTCGCCTTTGGGCACCGAATAGATCGAGGCGCGTGCGCCCTTGGCATCGGTGATGTTCCGCGCGGCCGGCACGTCTTTCCCGGGCTCCGCCTTCGCCGAAGGGTCGACCGCGTAGACGTTGAAGTTCTCATCGCCGTCTTTGTCCTGCACGAAGAGCAGGGCGCGGCTGTCGCGGGTCCAGAAGAAATTCGGAATCGGCCGCTTGGTTTCGGCGGTGAGCAGGCGGGCCGCCGAGTAAGGCTCGCTTGTCTTCTTGACCCAGACGTTACGGGTCTCTTTCCAGGGCTTGAGGAAAGCGACGAACTGGCCGTCGGGCGAAATCTGCGCGCCCGCGATCTCGGGATTGCCGAAGAACAGTTCGCGGTCGAGGAGGGGCGGTACCGTGGCAGCCGACTGGGCCGAGGCGGGGGCCGCGGCCGAAGCGAAAACGAGGAGGCCGATGGCTAACAGTTTCTTCATGAGCGAACCCTACCAGCCTTGCGCGTTACCGAGCCGCCGCGCGTCGCTTGAGCCCATCAGCTTCCCGGTTTTGGCGTCGCGCCACACGATCTGCATCGAACCTGTGTGGTAGTTGTAAGCACCCAGATCCTCGAGTGCCAAACCGCGGGCGCGCAGGCCGGACACTACGTCCGCGGGCAGGCGCGACTCGTACTGAACCTTGAGACCGGGGCCGCCCGGCGTCGCTTCATCCGGCACGGCCCAGAAGCGCGGAGCCTCGGCGGCCTGGTCGGGCGAAAGACCGAAATCGAAGATGTTGAGCAGGACTTCGGTAACCGGCTGCGGCGGATTCCCGGGCGTGCCCATCGCGAGCCAGGGCTTGCCGTCCTTCATCGCGAAGATCGCGCTGATCGGACAAGCTGCTTCAGATCGAAGTTCTCGAGGACGTTCAGATTGAAGCCGATGAAGAGACCGCCGGTGTCAGGCGGCGGCGAGCCGAGAAGCTCGTTGCCGCGATACGAGAAGCGCACCGGCTCCGCCCACTCCGGCTGATACTCCGCGAGATCCTCCATGGTGACTGACATCGAGGCCTTCTTCACCGCATCGACGAACTTCTTCCCCCAGGCCCCGGTGTACATGTAGTCAGGATCTTTCGCGACTTCCCGCAGCGTCGCCGCGAGGGCCGGCATCTTCCACCTCTGGCCCGCACCCACGAGGTGTCCTTCGGGCATGTAGAACTTCCTCGCCTCCGCGCTGCCGCGCAGGTCGCTCAGGAAACCCGACTCCCACATCCCGAAATTGAGGCCATACATATAAGAGGTGACGAGCGGACCCGTCTCGGCCTCGCGAATGGCAGGCTCGACCAGACTCGACCAGGGCTTCGACCCAAAACGCCTCGAAAGCGCCGCGGCCCCGCGCACCGTCCCGCCAATGACCACCTGATCCGTCCCCTTCCCGCCATTGCGATCCGGATCGGGGTGAGCGCCAATCGCGACCAGCGCGTGGGTCTTCCCCGTCTTCGCGTCGTAGTAGAGAGCGGACATTGAACCGAAGAGGAAGACCATGTGATAGTCCGCGACTTCCTGAAGAAACATCGCGGTGATCGCCGCGTCCACGGCGTTCCCGCCGTCCTTCAGCACGCGAAGCGCCGCTTCGGTGGAGGAGAGAAGTTGGGTGCTGACCATCCCTCGCTCGCCCACCGCCACGGTCTTCGGCCCCTGATTGATCCGCGGGTCGGACATGTCGACACCCTGGGTTTGGGCGGAGGCCCTGGGTGTTCCGGAAAGGAGGGTGGCGAGGAGGAGGGCCACCGGCTTGTGTCGCCTGGAAGTGTGGATGGACATGCCGCGAATTCTAGGACGGGGCCGATAGATCGGACCCCGACCGGAAGGTTCGGGCCTTAGGCTCACGCCACTCTCCCTTTCTTTGAAAGGACCCCTCATGCCTGAATTGAGAAGAGAGAGCCCAAAAGCAGCACCCCGCCTCCTCGACCGCGTCCGCAACGCCATTCGCGCCCGCCACTACAGCCCGCGCACTGAAGAGGCCTACATCTTCTGGATACGCCGCTTCATCGTCTTCATGGGAAAGCGGCACCCCGACACAATGGGCACTTCCGAAGTGAATCTCTTCCTGAGCCACCTCGCCACGTCGGCTCTGGTCTCAGCCTCCACGCGGAACCAGGCGCTCGCGGCGCTCCTATTCCTGTATCGCCACGTGCTCGACCGAGAGCTCGATACCCCGTCGAGACTCATCCGCGCCAGGAGGCCGATCCGCCTCCCTGTCATTTTGAGCCCGAGGGAAGTCGCAGCAATCCACCACCACCTGAATGGCCTGCCTCAGCTCGCACTGGTGCTGATGTATGGCTCGGGCCTTCGCTTGCTGGAGACCCTCAGCCTCCGCGTCCAGGACCTCGACTTCGAAAACGGCGAGATCGTGGTGGTTCAGGGAAAGGGCCAGAAGGATCGCCGGACTCTTCTGCCAAGACAAGCCATACCGACGTTCAAGGCCCACCTGGGACGGCTGAAGCAGGAACACGTGCGCGCCCTGAACGCGGGCCGGGGCCGCGTGCTGCTTCCAGAACCCCTGAACCGTAACTGCCCGGAAGCCGCCTTCGAATGGACGCGGCAGTGGCTGTTTCCGGGGTCTCACGCGCGCATCGCGGGGCTGCTGGTGCGGCGGCACCTCCACAAGAGTGTTGTGCAGCGGGCATTCGCTCAAGCGCGCCGCGACGCGGGCGTCCTGAAGGAGGCCTCATGCCAGAGCCTGCGGCATTCTTTCGCCACGCATCTGATTGAAGCTGGCGCTAACATACGCTTGGTTCAGGAGCTTATGGGGCACAAGAGCGTGGCCACGACAATGATCTACACGGGCGGCCGGTACCGTCAAGACCAGGGCCTGTGGAGTCCACTGGATGCCCCTCCTCCAGGGCCGCCTCCGGCCCAATTGGGACCGCATGAAGATTAGGTCGCGAATCTATTCCCGAACCGTGCGCCCTTTGGCCGAGAGCCAAGGCGTGGGGTTTGTGGAGCTTGGGGGCGGGACCTCCCCGGGTGAAGGTCGGATTAGGTCGCTTTTTCAGCGACTCCAACGAAAATGGGTCGATCGACCCAATGAGTGTT
>JAYUUU010000452.1:0-10734 GCA_043754395.1 Vicinamibacteria bacterium | reverse complement strand
CGGAATGGAGCCGAGAGGCTCGAGCATGCCCACGCCAAGGTAAAGGAGGGAAGCCACGAGGCAGGCGACGGCAGCCATGACCGCAAGGGACAGGGCCCGTCGGGCGATGGAGTCCCTCGCGCGGACCAGGATGAACGCGACCGCCACCGGGATCACAAGGAGTGCGGTGTACTTCACGGCGAGGGCGAGTGCGAGGACCGCGCCGAGGCACGCCGCGTGAGGCAGCCATGAAGCACGAAACGACAACGCCGCGGCCGCGAGAAGCACCACCAGCGAATAAGCGAGGTCCGTCGTGGCGAGCGAGGCGTGTGCAGCCAGATTCGGGTCGAGGGAAGCGAGGAGCACGCCGATCCACTGGGTGGAAGGCTCGAGGGTCCGGGAGAGTCGGGCGACGACGATCAGTAGAGCCAGCAGAAGTGCGATCGACGGAAGGCGGGTCGAAAAGCGCAGCACCTGCTCCGATTCGACGCCGGTAGCTCTAAGGGCCTTGCGGAGCAGGACGGAAGGCAGAAGGGCTGGAGTTTTCGAGTCGAAGCGAAACACTTCCCGCGTGTCGATTCGGGATTCGAGGAGTCGCTCGGCCCACGAGATGTGAAACGGCTCGTCGTACGTGATGTCCTGGTCCCAGGCCGCCCACAGCGCGTTGCCCAGGGTGAAGATCGCCGCCGCGACCGCGAGAAGGCGAAGCCGGCCGTGCCACGCGGGCCCGACTCCGTGGTTGTGCCCTGTCTCCGCCATCTCCGGATGCTTGTCCACGGGAGAGGGATTTGAACACAGCGCCTTCGGTCGCGGGCTAAGATCCTGCCGCATGTCCGCTTGGACGCAACGCCGCCGGTGTCGTCACTACTTGGAGAGGTTCCAAATGAATTCGGTTTCGCATATGACCCTGGCCGGAGTGCTCATTGCCCTCACGCCCATAGCCTCCGCGCAGACCCCGCAGCCGTCGCGCCCGCCCGCTCCCGGCGCGAGCGCCACCGCGGGTTCGCCCGACCCCCTCGCTCCCCGCGTCATTGACGGCACGGATACCGTCTTCATGGAAGAGATGACCTGGATGGAGATTCGCGACGCCATGAGGGCAGGAAAGGACACGGTGATCGTGGCCACCGGCGGTCTCGAGCAGAACGGGCCCTATCTGGTATCGGCGAAGCACAACATCATTCTGCGCGCGACGACGGAGGCACTCGCCCGAAAGCTCGGTAACGCCCTGGTCTCCTCGATTGTTCAGTTCGTCCCCGAAGGCGAGATCGACCCTCCCTCCGGTCACATGAAATACCCGGGAACCATCAGCCTCAGTGCGGCTACTTTCGAGGCGCTCCTCACCGACATCGCGTCATCGCTTAGGGCGACGGGCTTCAAGACGATCGTCTTCATCGGAGACTCCGGCGGAAATCAGGCGGGCATGAAGAAGGTCGCGGAGTCGCTCAATTCGAAGTGGGGCGCTATGGAAAGGCCGGCCCGGATCTACTTCATCCCCGAGTACTACCAGTATCCGGCTCTCCAGGAATGGGTCGAGCAGACGATGGGAATCAAGCAGGTGGACGAAGGCATTCACGATGACTATGCCATCAGCGCGACGATGGCTCTTGTGGATCCGAACTCCGTGCGGCTCGCGCAAAGGGCTGCGAAGGGGAAGGACACGATCAACGGCGTGAAACTCTCTCCGCTTTCCATGACGCAGGCGAACGCCCGCAGGATCGTGGAGCGGCGCGTCGAGCAGACCGTCGAGGCGCTCAAGAAGTTGGTGGCGGCGCAGAAGTAGAACAGTCTTCACGGACCGCGCGGGGCAAAGGGGACAAGATGACGGCAAGACGCGAGTTTTTGAAGCTCGGGGTGGCGGCAGCGATCCAACCGCACTCGCCGGCCGAAAGAGATTCAACGCCGGGCGTTGAGACCCCCGCCACTTCGCCGCCGATTCCCTTCGAGGAATCGACGGTTCGGGAACTCGCTTCGCGAATGGCGAGCGGTGAGATGACGTCTGCCGGACTGACTCGGGCGTACCTCGATCGGATCGCGGCGAACGACCGCGGACCCTACGGCTTGAAGAGCGTTCTCGAGACCAATCCCGATGCTGAGCAGATCGCATCGGACCTCGATGCCGAACGCCGAGGGGGACGCTCGCGAGGGCCTCTGCACGGGATTCCGGTGCTGGTGAAGGACAACATCGAGACCGCGGACAAGATGTCCACGAGTGCTGGATCTCTGGCCCTTGCAAAGCACAAGGCCCGCAAGGACGCGTTCCTCGTCGAACGCCTTCGTCGCGCGGGGGCGGTGATCCTCGGGAAGGCGAATCTCTCCGAGTGGGCGAACTTCCGCTCGAGCAAGAGCAGCAGCGGCTGGAGCGGCCGCGGAGGCCAGTGCCGGAATCCCTACGCGCTCGACCGAAATCCGTGCGGATCGAGTTCAGGATCCGGCGTCGCGGTGTCCGCGAATCTCTGCGCCATCGCTATTGGAACGGAGACCGACGGCTCGATCGTCTGCCCGGCATCAGGGAATGGCGTCGTGGGAATCAAACCGACTCTTGGCCTGGTGAGCCGTGCCGGGATCATCCCGATCGCTCACTCACAGGACACCGCGGGTCCCATGACTCGTACCGTAGCCGACGCGGCGGCGACCCTGACCGCCATCCAGGGCGTCGATTCGCGGGACCCTGCCACCGCGGCGAGCGCCGGCCCTGGGGCCACGGACTACACGTCGTTCCTCGACGCCTCCGGGCTCAAGGGCGCGCGGATCGGCATCGGGCGGAAGTTCTTCGGCAAGGACGCGAGGGTGGACCGCCTGATGGAGGACGTCATCGCGGCGATGAAGGACGCGGGTGCGGTGATGATCGACGGCTGCGAACTCTCACCCGGGGCCGAGTATGTGGAAAGCGAGTTCGAGGCTCTGCTCTATGAGTTCAAGGCGGATCTCAACGGTTTCCTTGCCACCGTGGATCCAAGCCTCGGGATGCGGACGCTCGAGGATGTCATTCGCTTCAACGAGCAGAACAAGGCGGCCTCGATGCCCTTCTTCGGCCAGGAGCTGTTCATCCAGGCGCAAGAGAAGGGCGGCCTGGATTCGAAGCCGTACGCGGAAGTTCTCGCGAAGAATCTCAAGGCGGCCCGTGAGGAAGGCATCGATCGCGCGATCGCCAAAGACCGGCTCGACGCGATTCTCGCGCCCACCGGGGCGCCCGCCTGGCTTATCGATCTTGTGAATGGAGACTCGTTTGGCGGCGTGTCGAGCTCGCAACCGCCGGCGGTCGCGGGGTATCCGGCGATCACAGTGCCTGCGGGCTTCATCTCGGGCTTGCCGATTGGAATGACCCTGATGGGACCGGCGTGGTCCGAGGGGGCGCTCATCAAGTACGCCTACGCGTTCGAGCAGGCGACGAAGCATCGCAAGCCCCCGACTCTCGCGCGCACGATTCCACTACCGGAGCGATTCGAATGAGAGAGACGATGAGGTGGGGCGGCGCTTGGAGCGTGATGGTTTTTGCAGCCGTTCTGGCCCTTTCGGGCGAATCACACGCTCGCGCCCAGGCGACGTCTGGAGCTGTGAAGCCGGTCCGAGAGGTCGCGGTGACGTTCGACGATCTACCCGCGGTGAGTGTGATCAAAGGCGACCCAGAGTCACTTGCGGCCTTTACCGATCGGCTGCTCGCGACGTTCACCACTCACTCCGTCCCGGTGACGGGTTTCGTAAATGAAGGGAAGCTGAGTGTTGCTGGGGAAGGCCTCGATGGTCTCTCGGCTCGTATCGCCCTGCTCGAAAAATGGCTGGCCGCGGGCTTCGAGCTTGGCAATCACACGTTTTCGCACCGCAGTCTGAACGACCTTCCTATTGAGGAGTTCGAGGCGGACGTGGTGCGCGGCGAACCCGTCACGTCGGCACTTCTGGGCAGGCGCGGGATGAAGCTTCGTTACTTCCGCCATCCATTCCTTCAGGTCGGCCTCGACCTTCAAAAGCGGCAGGCGTTCGAGGCGTGGCTTCAGAAGCGCGGCTACACCATTGCGCCGGTGACCATGGACAATGACGAATACATTTTCGCCGCGATCTATGCGACGGCCCTTAGAGGCGGAGATTCCGTCCAGGCGCAAAAGGCGGCCGAGGCCTATCTTGTCTACATGGACGCGGCTTTCGGTTTTCAGGAGAGGCTCGCCCAGTCCCTTTTTGGCCGTCCCATCCGGCATATTCTTCTCTTGCACGCGAACGAACTGAATGCCGACCATGCGGGCCGCCTGTTCGAACGGCTGCGGGCGCGGGGCTATGCCTTTGTGCCGGTGGCACAAGCACTCGAGGACCCGGCCTACGCTTCCGCGGATGAGTACGTGGGCCGATGGGGAATTTCGTGGATGCACCACTGGGAGCAGACCATGGGCCGGCCCAGAACGGGCTCTCCCGATCCGCCAGCGTGGATCACCGAGGTGTACGAGAAAGGACGCCGATGAACCTGTCGCGGTATCTGTCGTTCACCCGGAATGAGTGGGCGCCGCTTCGCGGCAAGACCCCCCTGACGCTGGGCGAGAGCGACCTTCAGGCCTTGCGCGGCTTGAACGAGCGTCTCGACCTCGACGAAGTGAGGGACATCTATCTACCCCTTTCCCGGCTCTTGAACCTCTATGTCGCGGCGTCGCAACAGCTGGGTGTGGTCACCGATACGTTCCTCGGCAACACCGCGGGCCATGTTCCGTTCATCATCGGACTCGCGGGCAGCGTCGCGGTGGGGAAGAGCACCACCGCCCGCGTCCTTCAGGCCCTGCTGGCCCGATGGCCCGATCACCCGAAGGTCGATCTCGTGACCACGGACGGTTTCATCTTTCCAAACCGCGTGCTCATCGAGCGCGGCCTTATGGCCCGGAAGGGGTTTCCCGAAAGCTACGACGTGAAGCGTCTGATCGAATTCATGGTCGCGGTGAAGGCGGGCGAGCCTCGCGTGGAGGCCCCCCTTTACTCTCATGTGGCCTACGACATCGTGCCCGAGCGCGTGCAGACCGTGAACGCGCCCAACATCCTGATCGTCGAGGGACTGAACGTTCTCCAGACCGGCGCCCAGGTCGCTGGAAAGCCCGCGCGCTCCTTCGTGTCGGACTTCTTCGACTTCTCGGTCTACATCGACGCGGCTGAAAAGGACATCGAGACGTGGTATGTGGAGCGCTTCCTCTCTTTGCGCGCCAGCGTATTCCGCGATCCGGCTTCCTATTTCCATAAATACGCTTCCCTGTCCGACGAGGCCGCGGTCTTGGAGGCGAAGCGCATCTGGCGCGAGATCAATGGCCTCAACCTTCATGAGAACGTCCTGCCGACGCGGGAGCGAGCGCAGCTGATCCTGCAGAAAGCGCCCGACCACCGAATCGCGGGAGTTCAGCTCAGGAAGATCTAGAAGGCGGCACGCCGCTCGGATCTACTCCCCGGTGAACTTGGGAGTTCGCTTCTCGAGAAAAGCGGAAGCGCCCTCGAACTTGTCCTTCGATTCGTAGGTTACCGCCTGGATCATCGATTCGAAGGCAAGGCCAGCCTGCAGAGGCATGTTCGCGGAAGCGTTCAAAGCCTGTTTGGCCAGACGGATCGCGAGGGGTCCAAGAGAAATCACGCGAGCGGCCATGGCGCGAGCGGTCGGCATCAGATCGCCGGGTTTCACCACTTCGCTGACCAGGCCGAAGTCGAGAGCCCGCTGGGCATCCCACTTCGCACCGGTGAGGATCATTTCCTTCGCGCGGCCTAGGCCGACGACGCGGGGGAGTCGCTGGGTGCCTCCCGCGGCCGGGATGATGCCGAGCGTCGGCTCGGGAAGTCCGAAGAGAGCGTTCTCGGAGGCGATGCGCAGGTCGCACGCGAGTGCCAGTTCGCACCCCCCGCCCATCGCGTAGCCATTCACCGCGGCGATCGCCACCGCGTCATGACTCTCGATCGCGGACATGAGCCGGGAGTTGATGCCGGCGAGGGCATCGCTGCGCCGTCGGACCTTGATCGCATTGATGTCGGCGCCGGCCACGAAGGATTTGTCGCCCGCACCCGTCACGATGAAGACGGAGCATCGCGCGTTCGCGATTTCGGCGAGCGCTCCGTGGAACTCCTCGACGGTCTGGAGGTCGAGCGCGTTTCGTTTGTCCGGTCGATTCACGGTGACGATCGCGAGCGGACCTTCGATCGCGAGCAGAACGTTGGGTTCAGGCATGCAGGCTCCTCAGGTGCTTTGGTGCGCCCGTCAATAAGGAGGGTGAGTTTAGACTCTCGTGAATTGAGGTGAGCGAAAGTGATTGATCTGGGGAAAGTGCTGCCGGGCCTTCGCGGAAGGTCGATTCATGTGGTGGAGACCGGCAAGGCCGCGGAGGTGGTGCAAAAACTCACCGGCGCCGGTTTCTCCCTGCACATGCTGGAGGGCGACCGGGCGAGGGACAAGATCACTTTCCTCGCCGCCGCCGCCACCGCCTTCGACTTCCCGCCGAAGTTCGGAAACAACTGGGACGCCTTCATCGACGCTTTCGCCGACTACCTCGACAAGGTGCAGATGCCCGCCGCGGTCGTCTGGACGCGCGCCGATGTGCTCGTTCAAAACGACCTTCAGAGCTTCATCGAGGCCATCACCACATTCGACTCCGCCGCGGTGGAACGAGAGTTGTCGGCGGAAGAGGATGACAAGGTGCAGGTCGAGTTCTTCGTCTTGATGGGTGAGCCCCGCAAGGCTTAGTGCGACCCCTCGGGTACGGTTCCCCGCGGCGCTCCCAGCAGTTCGGGAAGAACCCGCACAAACTGGCCTCGAGAAAATATCTGATCGAAAAGAGCTGGTCCGGCGGCCTGAATGCGGTCCTCGTTCACGTGAGACACAAAGGCGCAGATCCGGGCCTCGAGCTTCGGCTCAGCCGCTCGGATCGCCTTTGCGAGGGAAATCGCGTCGAGCCGCTGGTCGTCGAGGTCCAGAAAAACCACCACCTCTTCGCTCTCGCGGCAGGCGTTCACCAGCTTTTCGGGTGACTTGAGCGATCGAAGCGGAACGGAGAGCGCCTTGGCGGCCTCCACAATTTTCGAGAGAAACATGAGGTCGTCCATGCAGGCGAGGGCGGTGAGCATGGATGGATTATCGCCCGAGCGGGGGCCCGGTGGTCCGAAGTGAAGCTAGAATCCGGGCATTGTCGTCGCCGTAAAAGGGAGGCTTAGGGAGATGAAGCACAAAGTCACCGTCGCGGCGTTTCTCGCGGTCGGCCTGATGTCGGCGCAGGTTCTGCTTGGAGCTACCCAGGGTGGCGTGAAGGGCCGTGTCCTGATCAACCTGCAGGCGATCGAAGGCATCCCTCTCACACTCGTCAACGTGGCCACCGGCCAGTCCTATACCGTCCGAACCGCTCGGGACGGGTCGTATTCGCTTTCCCTCCCAAACGGCTCCTATGTCGTCGCCAACTCCTCGGTGCGCGGCCTCGCGATCGGCAAGGCTCCGGTGCTGATTCAGGTGAGTGCCGGGCGCTTCGCATCCGCGAACATCGAAATGGCGCGCGCCCTCGTGCAGGAGGGTGGAACCTCCATCTTCCACAACCCGATCGGCTGCGTCTCGACGAACCAGTTTCCGGTCTTCGACTCGACGTTCCAGCCTGCGGGTTCCGTGGTGAGCGCACGCCTCTACTTCAAGTCGAACCTGAGCGACGAATGGTTCTACACGGAGTTCCAGACCCTCACCGGCGACTTCCCGAAGTACAAGTGGAAGATGGCTCCCGATCCCACCAACCCGGATGCAACCACGGAAGGGGACGACATCGTGAGGCGCTGGTCCGACTCCGGCGATCCTGAGCCCGTGAGTCCTGGAGTCCCGCCGACCCACCGTGCGTTCCTTCCGAAGATCAAGGACGGCTCGGGGATCACCGAGGTCACGTACTACATACAGGTCACGCTGGTCGACTTCACCGAGTCGCGCACGCGTGAGATCCCGACGCGAGTGTTGACCGGCGGGGAAGCCTGCAAGGGCGGGGCGTTCGCGGCGCCTGCCGGCGCGCCGGCTCAGGGTCTCGCGGTTCTTGGCAGCGGCGGTCTCGCGGGCGCTCCCGCGGGCTTCGCCAACATCGGCCTGAACCTCATTGGGCCGCTCGCGAGTGCTGGCGCCGGTCTGCTGCCGATCATCACCACCGAGATCGTGGACCAGGGCGATAATCCCGGCCCTTCGCCGACACCGACGCTACCCTCGACGCCCGCACCTCCGGCCCCGACACCCACGCCGACCGCGGCGCCCACTCCAACTCCGACCCCAACGCCGGCGCCACCGCCGCCGCCGCCGACGCCCGTGCCCACCCCGGTTCCGCTCCCCGCATTCTGCGAACTGATTGTCTCCGTGAACCCTCCAGGCGGCGTGTACAACCCCTGTCAGGCCTCTGTTTCGGGTGGCGGCGCGGCCGGAGTGGTGACGTCCAGCGCGGCGTTCACGGTTTCCTGCACGGACACGGTACAGATTTCCGCGATACTTGGACCTCCCGCGTCGTTCACGGGGAATGAGGTGATCGCGGCCTGGAGCGGTGCCTGCTCCGGAAATGCGGTGGGCGCGCCGTGCGTCCTCACGCCCCGCCTCCCGGCGACGTCCACCGTGACGCTCGAGTGCGGCTGCACGGGAAGCTGCGGGCCGACCACACCGCCTCCGACGCCTTCGCCAACCTTCTCGCCTACGCCTACGCCTACGGCCACGCCTACGCCCACGCCTACGCCCACGCCTACGCCCACGCCTACGCCCACGCCCACGCCTACGCCTACGCCCACGCCTACGCCCACGCCTACGCCTACGCCCACGCCCACGCCCACGCCCACGCCCACGCCCACGCCTACGCCTACGCCTACGCCGTCCCCGGCCCCGGTTCGGATCCGGTAGGGCCAAGGGCCCGCGACGAAGAGGCGGCGACGATCGCGCCGACGAAGAGAATCGCCGCCCAGGCGGCATTCGCGGGGATCCGGAGGACGCAGTCGACAAGGGAGTGAGTGAGAGCTGCGGCAAGGCCCGCGAGGGCGGGCCGCGCCTCGATGCTTCTGACCAGTCTCGGAGCCGCGATCCAGGCCTTTCGCAGAAGATAGAGCGCCATGAGGACACCGATGGCACCCGCTTCGAGCAGCCACTGCAGGTACTCGTTGTGCGCATGCGGCCAGTACTCGTAGCGAACAACGCGCTGGTAAGGCCAGTAGGCGACCGCGAACGCTCCGACACCGCAACCGAAAATTGGAAAGAACGTCACGACCCTCACCATGTCTCTCCACACAAGCAGGCGGCTGGTTTCGAAGTCGACATCCGCGAGGCGCATGAAGGCCGCGGGAATGCCCGCGCCGAAAAGGACGGCGAGAAAGACCGCCAATGATCCAAGCAAAAGCCGGGGCCGGGCCAGCAAGGCCGGACCAAGGCCGACGAGCAAGCCGACTGCGAGGGCGATCAAACCCCCGCGGGAACCGGCAGCCGCGCTCGCCACGGTGATGAGCAGCAAGGCGCCCACGAGGGCGACATTTCGCGCGAAGCCTGCGGCGCTCACGAACGCGGAGAAGCCGCGAAACGCGGATCCCCGGGCCGCCTGACCGAGCATCCCGGACACGACGGCCCCTCCGATCGCCATGAGGTTCGAGTAATGGTCACGGTTGTAGTAGGGGCCGAAGATCCCGCGTTCGTGGTCGGCGGCGCCGGGCACCTCGAAGATTCCGTAGAGCCTGAAGGGATGGGCGGAACCGGCCTGGACAAGTCCTTCGAGGGCCAGGATCGCGGAAACAGCTCCGATGCCGCCGAACAGAGTACGGAGCCTTCGGAGTTGCTCTTGCGCAGGCGCGCTGAAAATCGCGACCGCGAGGCCGTGAAGGCCGCTGATGAAGAGCCATGCCTGCACCGTTCCGGTGGGGCTCGCGGTTAGGGGGGCAAGGGTGGAGCCTCCGCCGGGCAGGAAGTGGGCCGCGAAGGATCCGGGAGAGACGAGCCTCAGAAAGCCCGATGGCAGCTGCGTGGATTGAAGAGCGAGGAGCGCGTGGAGGGCAACGAGAAGCGGAGGTGCCGGATCGAAGCGGATCGAAGCACCCGGAGCGGGGAACCACAGTTGCGCAGCGAGGCTGACCAGGCCGAGGGCCGCCCAGAAGAATGCGAGGGGAACCCATATCCTCAGAGTAGAAGCGCCAAACAGGAAGGGGGCGCCGAGTACGCTCACGATCGCGAGCCACGCGCAGGCTTGCTGCACCCGTTGGGACTCGGCGGTCATCGTGGCCGCGCCTCAGTTCCGTTTGGAGCTTCCTTCAGGACCAAGACCTTGATCAGGCCTCCGGCCTTCCCGTAGGTCATGCGCAGTTCGCTCACGCCATCCTCATCGACGTCGAAGTCCTCCGAAGAAAGATACCCCTGTCGATAGTCCTGAATGCGGTCGGTACGCCCGTTGTGATCGCTGTCCAGCCGAACCTCGGCGAGGCTTCCGCCCTCGAAGACCTGGACGTGCTCGAAGTTGCCGTCAAGGTCGGAATCGGTCTCGACCAGGCGCAGCGCTCCCGACCGCGCATACGTCGCAATGCGGTCGGGCCGGCTCCCGAGGCGCGCGGTCGCGGATCGGAGCCGCTGGTCTTCCGGCCCGAAGGTATCCCAGCGGTCGACGGTGCCGCTGAAGTCGGTGTCGATTTCCTCGACTCGCGCGCCTCCGAGTCCCTCGTAGGTAATGATCCGGTCGGAGATCCCGTCCTGATTCCGATCGAGAACCCTCCGATGGAGCGCGTGACTCTCAAGGTCGTAGGAGGCCTGCTCGTAGGGAAGCCGGATGACCCGAGCCTCCG
>JAYUUU010000451.1:0-2463 GCA_043754395.1 Vicinamibacteria bacterium | reverse complement strand
GGCCTCACCATCTCCAAGGGCAATCAGAAGGACGATTGGTCGGAGCGGCCTCTCTCCGATGAGCAGCTCGCTTATGCCCTGACCGACGTCAATCACCTGCTCGACGTAGTGACGAAGCAGCGCGCGGAACTTGAAACAATGCGCCGCTTCCACTGGGTCGAAGAAGAGTGCCGCGCCCTCGAGGCCCTGAGTGGACTGCCGGCGAAAACCGATCCGCGCGAAGTCTTCAAAGACGTCAAGGGTGTGGCGGCACTCCCGCCTCGGGGCCTCGCCATCTTCCGGGAATTGATCGCGTGTCGCGAGGTGATCGCGGACGAACTCGACCTGCCTCCATTTCGCGTCGCGGTCAACGAGTCGCTGTTGGCTCTCGCCAGATCCGAGAAAGATGGCGGGCGCGACGCGGTGACAAGCCACATACGGCGGCGGGAGTATGCCGAGCGCTTCCACGAGGCGCTCATACGTGGTGTGGACACTCCTGAAGCCGAGGTCCCGAAGCTCGAGCGGGGCCGGCGCATCGAACTCCCGCTCGCCCAGCAACGACGGGTGTCCGCCCTCAAAGACTGGCGCAAGGTCGCCTCGGCACGCGTCGGTCTCGAACTTTCGCTTGTGATCCCTCAGCGCCTGATCGACAAGATCGCCGACCAGAACCCCCGGACCCTCGACGAGCTGCAGGCGATCGAGGGACTGAGGAAGTGGCGGGTCGAGGCGTTTGGTGAGGAGATCCTCAAGCTCATCCGCCAGTGACCAAGCGACGTCTCGCGGCCGTGCGCGCGATTCTGGATCGCGCGTATCAGGAGTACGACGCGCGGTGGATCGATCCCGATCCGGTGCAATTCGTCTGGCGGTACAAGCGCCCCGAGGACCGCGAGGTAGCGGCCCTCATCGCCTCCTGCCTCGCCTACGGCACGGTTCCGCAGATCAAACGCAGCGTCGAGCGCGTCCTCGGCATCCTCGGTCCGCGGCCGGCGCAGGGAGTCGACGCGATCAGCGCAGGTGCAGCCCTCGAAGCGTTGCGCGATTTCAAACATCGCTTCAACGATGCCACGGACGTCGCCTGCCTGCTGATGTTCATCAGGGCCATGCGGCGAGAGAACGGCTCGGTCGAGGCTTTCTTCGTTCTCGACGGAACGGTGACCGAGATCGGCTCCACGCTCGCTTCCTTCGTGAGGCGGACTCTGGCGCTTCCCCACGACGGTCTGTACGGCAGTGGCGCGCTGCCAAAGGATGCCGGTGTGCGTTTCTTCTTTCCCTCGCCCGACGATGGCAGCGCCTGCAAACGCCTCTCCCTTTTTCTCCGCTGGATGGTCCGTTCTGACAGTGTCGACCCCGGAGGGTGGACACGCGTGCCGCGCGCAGCACTGCTCATCCCCCTCGACGCTCACATCATCAACATCTCGCGGTCGGCGCGGCTCACGCGGCGCGTATCACCGGGCTGGAAGATGGCCGAGGAGATCACGGCCACACTGCGCGCCTGCGACCCGGACGATCCGGTGAGATACGACTTCGCCCTCCACCGCATGGGGCTGTTCAAGCGCACAGCCGATCTTGATGCCCTCCGACGGGCGTAGGTTTAAGGGCAAGTAGGGGCACGCTGCGCGTGCCCGCCGAAGTTTCATACAATGCCTTTGATGCCGTCGCCCCACATCGATGCCGAGGAGTCGCGGCGCCACGAACTGCTGAAATTCGACTACTCGCGGCGTCCCCTTGCCGGGCGAGTGATCCTCATCGCCGGAGGCACCGGTGGCCTGGGTGCTGCGACCGCCGCCCTCCTCATTACTGAAGGCGCCTACCCGATACTCGGCTATCGCGATAACAAGGGGCGGGCCGAGCTCGTCCGGCAACGGCTTCAGGACACCTACGCGGGTCCGGTCGGCCTCGTCCAGGGCGACATCCGCGAGCCGGCCGGTCGACGGCGCTACGCGGAAGACGTGCTCAAGTCCCGCGACCGTATTGATGGCCTCGTGGTTTTCGCGGGCGATCCGGCCCGCACCAAAACCGAGGAACTCGAGTCGCCAGCGTTCGAGGAGGCTCTCGACCAGAACACGGTCGCACCGCTCCTCCTCGCGCGCGACGTGGCCATGGCCATGCGCGAACGCAACACGCGGGGCGCCATCGTCCTGGTGTCGAGCATGCAGGGCACGCACCCCTTCGAGGGGTCGCTCGGCTACGGCACGTCCAAGGCAGCCTTGATCCACGGTGCTCGTGTCCTCGCGAAAGACTTCGGGGGCCGCGGCGGCGTGAACATCAATGTCATAGCCCCCGGCGTCACTTCGGCGGGGATGGCCCGCGCGTCCGTCGACTCGGGCAAATACGACCCGATGATCGACCGCGGCGTGATCGCCCGTTTCGGCCGTCCCGAGGACATAGCACGCGTGGTCCGCCTTCTCATCGACCCCGAGAGCTACATCACCGGCCAGGTTCTCGTCGTGGATGGGGGTCTAACTCTTCGGAGAGACACCGCCT
>JAYUUU010000450.1:0-5771 GCA_043754395.1 Vicinamibacteria bacterium | reverse complement strand
GAGGAAATCGTCCGGCTTGGGGATTTTGATTGAGCCTGAGAGAGTCTTTCACAATGACAACCCTGGTGGTGACCGGCGGCAAGGCCCTGAACGGGCGAGTGCGGGTGGGCGGCAACAAGAACGCCGCGCTGCCCGTGATCGCGGCGTGCCTGCTCACCGACGAGGAGTGCGTCCTCGAGAACATGCCGCGCATCCGCGATGTGGAAGTCATGGCCGAACTTCTGCGCGAACTTGGCGCCTCGGTGAAATGGGAGGGAGCCTCGACGCTGCGCATCCGCGCCTTCGACATCACCTCCACCGAGCCCCGCAAGGACCTCGTGGCGAAACTCCGCGGCTCGGTTCTCCTTCTCGGTCCACTTCTCGCTCGTAAGGGTGAAGCGATCCTTGGCGCGCCGGGAGGCGACTTTCCCTCGCGGCGCAATCTCAATCAGCATCACGCAGCGCTCAAAGCCCTCGGTGCGCGCCCCCGCGAGGCCGGCGGTTTCGAATCCCCCGAGGGTCTCAAGGCCGCCTCGTTCTACATGCTCGAAGCCTCGGTCACCGCCACCGAGACCGCCCTTCTCGCGGCGGCGCTTGCGAAAGGCACCACCGAAATCCGACACGCCGCGTGCGAGCCGCACGTGAGCGAGCTGGCCCGCTTCCTTTCAAAGATGGGCGCCGAGGTTTCGGGCATCGGCTCGCCGACCCTGCGCATCACCGGCGTCACGAAACTGCGCGGCATCACACACCGGATTTCGGGCGACTTCATCGAAGCGGGGAGCTTCGCGGTGGTGGGTGCGATGACCCGCGGCCACGTCGTCATACAGGGCGCATCCGAGATCGATCTGGAGCCCATCGTCGCGGTTCTCCGCCAGTTCGGCCTCAACTGCCGCACGAATGGCGACGAGCTCGAGGTTCACCCGAGCCAACTCCGCGCCGCGCATCGCGTAACCACCGGCCTGTGGCCGGGTTTCCCGAGCGACATGGTGAGCCTTGTGACCGTCCTCGCCACCCAGGCCTCGGGGGCCACGCTTATCCACGACTGGCTTTACGAGCTTCGCCTATTCGCTCTCGACCAGCTCTCCGGCATGGGCGCCGACCTTTTCTTGTGCGATCCGCATCGCATCCTCATCAATGGTCCGAGGATGCTGCGCGGCCGGTCGCTCGACAGCCGCGACATCCGTTCGGGCATGGCTCTCATCACTGCCGCTCTCGCGGCCGAGGGGGATAGCAAGATCGCCCCGCTCGAGACGGTAGAGCGCGGCTACGAGGGCCTCGTGGAGCGGCTCAAGTCGCTCGGTGCATCAGTCGAGACCGAGGCCTGAGGCCGGCAGCCCCGACAGGCGAACTTCGATAGAGTAACCAACGATTATGCCCCGTCTCATCAATAAACCCACCCAGATCGAAGCCGCGGGCGAGCCGCCCAAAATCATCCGCGAATACATCGGCCGCGTGAACTCCGGCACCTCCGCCGCGAGTGTGGCCCACATGTTGTCGCCGTCGGGCTGGAGCGAGCCGAAACAGACCCCCGCCTTCGACGAATACACGGTGGTGCTCCACGGAACGCTGCGCGTCGAACACGCGGGAGGCTCGATGGACGTGGCCGCGGGCCAGGCCGTGATCACCGAACGCGGCGAATGGGTGCGCTATTCGTCTCCCGGGAAAGACGGCGCCGAGTACATCGCGGTGTGCCTGCCCGCCTTCAGCCCCGACACCGTTCACCGCCACGACTGATCGATCTCAAGAACCGTTTCGTCAAGGCATTGAAACGTAACCCTCGATTCGCGTTCCTCGCGGCGGCGGTCGTGGCGCTTTGGCCTCTGCCCGCGCGGGCGGCCGATGAAGTGGTCGTGCTCTCGGGTGGCGGTGCTTTGCGTGCGAAGGTTCTCGTCATCGATGGCCCGCGGGGCGCGGAGATCGCTCTCGAGGACGCCGCGAAGGGCCTCGACATCACTTTCCTCCGGGAGGGCCGCGACGCGAAGGTGACGCTGCGCTCACGGGGCCGCGAGGTCATGCTCGAAAACGGCCGAAGCCTTTTCAGCACCGACGGCCAGTTGAGAGCCCTCGCGGGGCCCGTGCGGGTGGTGGGCGAGCGCACCTATGTGACGGCGCCCTCGGCGGCCACGGTTTTAGGCGCTGCCCTCGGACAGACCGCCTCCTATCGGGCCGCGTATCGCGCCATCGTGATCGGGGCCTATGAGGCGCCGCGCCTCAAGCTCACGAATCTCGTGCAGCCCTCGATGATCGAAACTACGGTCGAGCTGAGCAAGCCCGTGCCTTACGAAGTCCGGAAGGATCCAACCCGCCTGGTGGTGACGTTCCAGGCCGACGTGATGGAGACGGACTTCATCGCCGAAACTCTGCCCGGCCGCATCGTGGCCTCCGCGAAGTTCGAGCGCACGGTTCCACCGAGGCTGGTGTTCGAATTGGGCGACCGCTTTGGTTCGGTGAGAACGGCCGAGCGCGACACGAAACATCTGGCCCTGACGTTCGATACGGCGACTCAGGCCGTGCCTTCGCCCCTGCCGGGCGCTTCCGCCTCGCCTTTGCCTCGGCCGTCCGTGACGCCGATCACGGGCCTTAGCCGGCCTATCGTCCTCGTGATTGACCCCGGCCACGGCGGCGCCGATGGGGGAGCCCTGGGCCCAGGGGGACGTTATGAGAAGGACGTGACCTTAGCCCTCGCGCGCCGTCTGCGCGCAGCCGCGGTGGACTCTCTCTCGATCCAGGCTTATCTGACCCGCGACGGTGACATCGATGTGCCCCTCGACGAACGCGCCGCGATCGCCAACAATTTCAACGCGAATATCTTCATCTCGCTGCACGCGAACGGCTCGCGCGTGGCTTCAGCGAAGGGCACCGAGGTGTTCTTCCTCTCTTACACCGCGGTCGACGATGAGGCCCGAAGGATTGCGATCCAGGAAGGTTCCATTCTCGACCGCGCGCCGACCACGGACAAGGATGTGGGCCTCATCCTGTGGGACATGGCCCAGGCGGCGCAGCTCGAAAACTCATCGCGGCTCGCCTCGAACCTGCACCGCGAGATCGCGGAGGCGGCCCTCTCTCGCTCACGTGGGGTCAAGCAGGCGCCGTTCCGCGTGCTGGTGGGCGCCACCATGCCCGCAGCCCTCGTGGAGGTGGGCTTCATCACGAACCCCGAGGAAGAAAAACTCCTCGGCTCCGAGGCCCACCAGACCCGTATCACGAACGCGATCATCCAGGGCCTCGGCCGGTTCATCGCCGCCCTTCGCGCGAACCCGTGAGGCTCCGTCGCGTGGCCGCGACTCCGAACTCGCCCGCTCCCCGCGGATTCCCGCGCTGGGCCTGGTGGACGGTTCTTCTTTCGATCTTCCTGTTCCTCGTCCCCCTCACGTCGCCGTGGTGGTCGATGATTCTCCGCAGCGAGATCTCCGGCGGTTCGGATGAGGACGAAGAGGCTTCACCCACACCCGCGCCAGACCTTGCCGACGAACCGGTGGTTCCAGGATCGACCCTGAAGCTCACGCTTTACGTCCCGAACCTGGAGGGCGAGGGTGTCCGAGCGGTAGAAAGGGAAGTGGCCTACGTCCGCGGCTTTCTCCCGCAGATAGCCGCCGCCGTAGGTGAGCTTGGCGTCGCGACTCCGGAGGCGCCGGCGCTCCTTCCTCCCGGAACACGCGTGCTCGACACCGCCTACACTCCCGCGGGCACGGTGTATGTCGACTTCTCCGCGGAGATCGAAGCCGAGCGTCGGATTGGCGCTTCCGAGGAAACAGCGCTCGTTCAGGGGATCGTCACCACAATCATGGAAAACTTCTCCGCGGCGCGCCGCGTGGTGATTCTGGTGGAAGGAAAGATTCCGAGCCCGGGCCACCTTGACCTCTCGCGGCCTTTCCGCCTCGACGATCCGCTGTTTCGCCTCGAAGCGGAACCTGCGGTGAGCCCTTCGCCGACGCCATCAACGCTCGCTCCCGCTCCCGCATCCGTGGCTCCCGTGGCTGCGCCCACAGTACCTCGCGCTGCATCGCCCGCCCCGACGCGCCCTTAGATTTCGGCAAAGACTCCCAAGGATAGCGACTCCTCCTCATGAACCGGAACACATCCGACAAGGCCGCTCGCTTCACTGAATCGGTCATCCGCGAGATGACGCGCCTCGCGAACGCGCACGGCGCCGTGAATCTCTCTCAGGGTTTTCCCGATTTCCCCGCCCCTCAAGAGTTGAAGGAAGCCGCGGCCCGCGCCATCGCCGCGAACATCAACCAATACGCGGTGACGTGGGGCGCCCCCAATCTCCGGCAGGCGATCGCGGCCAAGTTCGAGCGCTCGTATGGGGTCCACGTGGACGCCGACAAGGAAGTGACGGTCTGTTGCGGCGGCACCGAGGCGATGGTGGCCTCGATGATGGCGCTGCTCAACCCGGGCGACGAAGTGGTGACGTTCGAGCCCTTCTACGAAAACTACGGGCCCGACGCCATCCTCGCGGGCGCCGTGCCGAAGTTCGTCACCCTGCGCACGCCCGAGTGGTCGTTTGATCCAGGCGAACTCCGCGCTGCGTTTTCCAACAAGACCCGCGCCATCATCATGAACTCGCCCCACAACCCAACGGGGAAGGTGTTCAGGCTCGACGAGCTGAATCTCATCGCGTCGCTCTGCCAGGAGTTCGACGTGGTGGCGGTGACCGACGAGATCTACGAGCACATCCTCTACGACGGCAACGTCCACATCCCTATGGCGACGCTGCCCGGGATGAAAGACCGGACCATCACGATCAACAGCATGAGCAAGACCTACAGCGTCACCGGCTGGCGCGTGGGTTGGACCATTGCGCCCGAGTGGATCACCGGTGCCATTCGCAAGGTTCACGACTTCCTCACCGTGGGCGCTGCCGCGCCGCTTCAAGACGCAGGTGCGGTGGCCCTTGCGCTGCCGCAGTCGTACTACGATGAGCTAAACGCGAAATACGCCGAGCGGCGCACCCGGATGCTCGGGATCCTCGACGCGTGCGGCTTCACGGTTTACAAACCCGGCGGCGCCTACTACACCATCGTCGACACCCGGCCGCTTGGTTGGACTCACGACGTCGAGTTCGCGAAGTACCTCGTGAAGGAAATCGGCGTGGCGGTGGTCCCGGGGTCGTCCTTCTACCAGGACCCGGAGAAGGGCCGCACCCAGATTCGCTTCGCGTTCTCGAAGAAGGAGGAAACCTTCGATGAAGCGGAGCGAAGGCTCAAGAAGCTGACGCCAAAGGCATAGGCCTGTCTCGCCGCGGTCGCCGCCATTCAAGAAACAGAATGTAACTTCACAAACCATGGCGTCACGCCGATTCATCTCGGGTCTCGCCGCGGTCGCCGCCATTCAGGGATCAGAACGCGATTTCACAAACTCGCTGAGATCCGCCTGCCACCGCGAATATCTACGCCCATCGCGAAATGTTTCGCCCCTAAGGGAACACCGGCCCAATGAGCAAAACCAGATCCATCGATCTCGAGGAGATGATCCGTGCCCGCGACCACTGCGTTGACGCCGAGTTCATCGCCGCCGGCGGATCATCAAGCACCGTCCGCCGTCATTGCGAGTCGTTCCACGGACTGCGTGGCAGTGTACAGGCCAGGCTCCGCGCTCCGTGGCGGTTGAGAGAAACCCCACATCGTCATTGCGAGGAGCCAACCTGAGCCCATAGCCGCTGACGGCGGACCCATCAGGCACCATCCGCCGTCATTGCGAGTCGGTTCACGGATCAAGCTCCGTGACTGTAGAGGGAAACCCCACGTCGTCATCGCGAGGAAGCTCATCGAGCGAGGGCGACGAAGCGA
>JAYUUU010000449.1:0-2940 GCA_043754395.1 Vicinamibacteria bacterium | reverse complement strand
CAGGGCGTCACTTCCGGCCGCGAAGTCCGAGAGAGCGTTCGTGTCGAGAGCTACTTCCAAGTCTCGGCCTCGATCCTCGAGAACTCACGATCCACAACTTTCTGGACCTCGCGGGTCGCCGTCTTGATGTCTTTCAGCTTTCCAAAGGATCGTCGCCATGCCGGGATGGCCCGGTGGCCGGCTTTCTCGCGCAACTGATACGTCACCGCCTTCTCGAAGAAGATTCTCAGCGACAACCCTTCCTGGGCCGCGTGGGCCTTCGCCGACCGGAACAGTTTGTCTGGAAGTTCGATGGTTGTCTTCACAACGGCATGCTACCCATATTTATGGGTTTATGGGTAGGGCCCAGCGCCCACCCTGTTGAGTCCTCGAGTGTCTTGGATCGCGCAGTGCGTCGCGCTGTGATCGCCGGTTGGCGTCAACCTCAGTCGTCTGAATACGGACGGGCTCTGTTCAAATCCGACGCGAGGCCGAAGCAGCGCGACGGTCCTCAACAAGGACCCCGACGGCTAACGCGAAGGTCAAGGCGGAAGCCAGGCGCAACGGATAGGCATAGAGCAGACGCGGGTCGAGGACCACCGTCTGAAACAGGAGGCAGGCGGTGAGTGCGGCCGAGCCCACGAGCAGGCCGGTCCAAGGGGCCGACCGGCGCCAGCTGACGAACAACGCCGCCGGGAGCACGAGCAGCAGACCCACACCACCGGCGAGCCCTCCCACGAAGTGAGCGGAAACCGCACCGGGAAGGCGACTCAGGTAAACGCCCAGAAGATGCAGAGGAGCCTCTCGCCAGAGTTCGCCATACGTGATGCGCGCCCGCCTCTCGCTCCCTTTCGTCCCGACGTTCACCGCGTCACCCTTGAAGCGCTCAGCAAGGTAAGACGATACCCAGGGATCCCAGGGTTTTATGCCCCAGCGATTCGTCGACCAGCCTATGCCCTCGAGAAGCGGGATGTAGACGGGGTGGCGCATCCTGCTGGAGGATGCGCGGGTCGTGGGCGCGCGCCTTCAGGGGCACCTGCCACAAAAGGCCAAGGGTGAGGGCGCTCGAAAGCAGCACGCCACCGCGCAACCAGAGGGCGCGGTCGCGCGTCCTCGCAAACTCGAACGCCACCACGGCGAGAAGGGCCGCCGTCGCATAGAAAGCGTAGGCCGAACGGATGGCGTGCATGAAAAACAACACCGCGCCTAAAAGAGCGTGGGTCCAGCGGGGCCAGGCCCTGGTCAAAGACGCGGCGATCGTCACCCCAATCAGGAGGAGCGTGCCGTGAGTGGCAAGCGGGTCCGGGCTCCGATACTCCGGAACCGGAACCGGCACGACGAGGAGAACCACGGCGATGGCCAGGCGGGCCTCGGGAGGAAACAACGCAAAGAGTGCCGCGCATGCGGCCAGAAGCAGAACGAGGTTCAATACCATCAGCACGCGACGGTCGGCGGGCGAGCCAGTGAGCCGTCCCCAGAAATAACCGAAGGCCGAAAAACCGAGATCGTTGACCGCGAGGTCGACCGGCTCGAACGAGGATCCTGAAGGAATCGCCAGGAAGGGCCCACCACTGGACCACGTTGTTGATGTGAGGCCACGCCTGAACCAGAAGGGCCAAAGCGGCGACCATCCACGACACTCGGCCGATCGTGATCCTCCGCAAGCGACGCGGCGGAGCGGGCGTTCCAGGCGGTGGGGAGAGTTGAGTCGGCACGCGGACTCGACGATAACCCGAAGTGATTCTGACCAAGGCCTGGCGCGGCCTTCGCTCAATCGTCGGCTGTATCATCGCCCGCATGCCGTTGGGAGCTGCGCTACGGGACCTGTAAGCGCACGGGAAATCCGTCGATATTCGGGCACGCGCAGCGTGCCCCTACCGTCCGGGCCGCCAAGTCGTAGAGGCACGCTGCGCGTGCCCGTCAGGTCGACCGAAGCATGATCCGCCCGGTGTTCCGTCCGCGGCTCGTCGAGGCGATCAAGGGCCTCAATCGCAAGACGTTCTTCGCCGACCTCTCCGCGGGCCTCACGGTCGGCATCATCGCCCTCCCTCTCGCCATGGCCTTCGCCATCGGCTCAGGAGTCAAGCCCGAGGCGGGGATCGTTACCGCGATCGTCGCGGGCTTCCTCATCTCGGCGCTCGGCGGAACCTCGGTGGCGGTGGGCGGACCCACGGGTGCGTTCATCGTCATCGTCTACGGGATCGTCGACCGTTACGGTGTGGCGAACCTCGTGATCTGCACACTGATGGCGGGCGCCATGCTGATGGCGATGGGCTTCTTCCGTCTCGGCGGTCTGATCAGGTTCGTGCCTCAGCCGGTGATCGTGGGCTTCACCAACGGCATCGCCGTTCTCATCTTTCTCGCCCAGATCCGCGACTTCCTCGGCCTGCGGGTGGAGAAGGTGCCGGCGGAGTTCTTCGCGATGGTGAAGATACTGGCGACCCATCTCGACACCGCGCACTGGCCGGCGATCGCAATGTCCGTCACCGGCCTCGTGCTCCTGCGGACGTGGCCGGCGTCATGGAGACGCGTCGCTCCCCCAACCGTGGTCCTGCTGGTGGCCACCACGGCTCTGACCGCTCTTTTGAGCGTGCCCGTCGAAACCATCGGCTCGAGGTTCGGCGGCATCCCGCGCGCCCTGCCGATGCCGGCGCTTCCTGAGTTCACCCTCGAACAGCTTCGCGACCTGATCGTGCCCGCCTTCACCATCGCGCTGCTCGCCGCGATCGAGTCGCTCCTGTGCGCCGTGGTCGCGGACAAAATGACGCATGACAAGCACGACGCGAATCAGGAATTGATGGCTCAGGGCATCGCGAACTTCGCGAGCGCCCTCTTCGGCGGCATTCCCGCCACGGGTGCCATCGCCCGCACCACCGCGAACATCAAGAGCGGAGCCTTGACCCCCATCGCGGGCATGATCCACGCGGTCGTCCTGCTGCTCATCATCCTGATCGCGGCGCC
>JAYUUU010000448.1:0-1743 GCA_043754395.1 Vicinamibacteria bacterium | reverse complement strand
TCGGCACCCACCTGATAAACGAGGCGGCCCGCGTCGAGGCCCGGCCGCTTCACGTCCCAGCCGGAATGCTTGGTGTGCTGCCGCGGGTCTGTGCCGCTTTCGTCCATCGACCAGATGTTCATGGTGCCGTCGCGGTCGCTCACGAAATACACACGGCCGTTCCACCACAGCGGCGAGTGGCTTTCGCCGGTGTAGCCCTGAGTGAGCACCTGGGCCTCGGGCTGGCCTTCGGTGAACTTCCAGACCTTCCGCGCGGTGCCGCCCTTGTAGCGCTTTGTGACGTTGTTGTGGAACGCGGGTCGAACGAAGTAGAGCGTCCGGCCGGTGGCGTCGTACGAGCCTTCGGACGCTTGGCTGAGAGGAATGCGCGTTCGATCGCCGGTCTTGAGGTTGAGCGAGACGAGTTGGGGATCGGGAAGGGTCGCGAAGTGTTGAGTGGTGTAGACCAGTTCACCCGAAGGCGTCCACGTTGTCGCGGTCGAAGGCTCGGCCTCATACGTTCGCCGAACCGGCACGCCTCCCTCGATCGGCATGGTGTAGACCTCGACCGGCCCCTCGTACCGGGCGGTGAAAGCCACGGTCTTGCCATCGGGGGACAACACGGGGTCTGACTCCTGAGCGGGGTGGGTGGTCAAACGACGGGCGAGACCTCCTTGAGTCGACACCGCCCAGAGGTCGCCTTCCGCCGCGAAAACGACGGTGTCGCCCCGGAGGGTGGGGAAACGATAGAAGCCCCGCGCCCCGGGGGCCGCTACACTCTGCGCGACAACGGGGAGCGAGGACAGGTGCAAAAAAGCTCCGACGAGCAGGGCAGACAGACTTCGCTTCATCAATGACGCTTCTCCTGAAATGGGACGCGGCGAAGCCTATTCCGTTTTCGGCTCGTGGTTGACTCCCGATCAACGAAGACCTAGCGTCCAACCATATGAATCTCTCCCAACGTTTGCTCAGCACCCTCGGCCTCGTCTCCGCCCTCGCCATCGGCGCCACCGCCCTTCGGGCGGGAGACCAGGACTTCGTCCTCGTCAACAAGACCGGCTACGACATCGACCAGGTCTTCGTCGCTCCCGCCAATGAAAAGGAGTGGGGAGAGGACATCATGGGGAAGGACACCCTCGACGACGGCCAGAGAGTGACGATCGAGTTCGCTCACAAGGAGAAAGAGTGCATGTGGGACATGAAGATCGTTTTCTCCGATGAGGAAGAGGCGGTCTGGGAAGACTTCGACCTGTGCAAGGTCCGCGAGATCACGCTTCGCTACGAAAAGAAGCGGCCCACCGCCACCTTCAAATGATGGACCGGGGCTAAGCAAACCGCCCCAACCGCCGCCGCACACTAGACTCCGCCTTCGTTTTTTTCTACCGGAGGCCGTTTGGAGATCGTCCATCAACTTTTGTGGTTCCTGAAGCCCGAGGGGATTCAGTGGCTGATATCGACCGGCGGTCTGCCGGTGATCTGCCTCATCATCTTCGCGGAGACGGGCTTTTTCGCCCTGCTCCCCGGGGACTCGCTTCTCGTCCTGTGCGGAATCTTCGCAGCCACGATCGGACAGGATGGGCAGCCCCTCCTGCCGCTCTGGGCGCTTTTGGCCATCGTCCCGGTCTGCGGAGTCCTGGGCGATCAGGTGGGCTACTGGATCGGTTCGTGGTTCGGGAAGACGCTCTACACTTGGCCGGATAAGAGCTTCGTCGGCATTCCGATCTACAAGCGCGCCTACCTCACGAAGACCGAGGAGTTCTACGG
>JAYUUU010000447.1:0-4581 GCA_043754395.1 Vicinamibacteria bacterium | reverse complement strand
CCTCGTGCCCACTTTCACGCCGGAGGAGGTGGCGAAACTCCTTCGCACAAAGCGGCCCACCGTGATGGTCGGCGTTCCGACGCTCTTCGATGCCCTGTCAAAGGACGAGACGCTTCAAAGCGCGGATCTGTCGTGCCTCCGCGCCTGTTTCTGCGGCGCCGATACGCTTCCCCGGCCGGTGAAGGAACGTTTCGAGGCGCTGGTCCGCGAACGTGGGGGCAAGGTGAGACTCCTCGAGGGCTACGGCCTTACCGAAGCCGTCTCCGCGATCATGGCCACACCGCTCACGGAGTATCGCGAAGGGTCGATTGGACTGCCCTTCCCCGACATGGACGCCATGATCTGCGCTTCGGGGACGAATGATGCGGTCGAGGTTGGGGCCGAGGGTGAGATCTGCCTGGCGGGTCCCGCGGTGATGCTTGGATACCTGAACGATCCTGAGGCCACCTCTCTCACGCTCCGGACTCATGCCGATGGCCGTGTCTGGCTCCACACCGGGGACCTAGGGAAGATGGACTCGGACGGTTTCTTCTATTTCACCGGAAGGCTCAAGCGCATGATCAAGTCGTCCGGGTTCAATGTCTATCCGACACAGGTCGAGGCGGTTCTCTATCAGCATCCGCTCGTCGCCGACGCGTGTGTCGTGGGCGTGCCCGATGCAGCCCAGGTCGAGAGAGTGAAGGCGTATGTCGTGCTCCGCGACCCGGCGCGTGGCGGCGCTGAGACCGAAAAGGTGCTCATCGACCATTGCCGCGAGCGGCTCATCAAGTGGTCGTGCCCACGCGAAGTCGAGTTCCGCGCCGAGTTGCCAAAGACGCGTATCGGAAAGGTCGACTACCGGGCCCTCGTTGAGGAACATGCGGCGAAGCGGGCCGCGGGAAGGATCCCCGCATGAGCGACTCTCCCTCGATGAAACACGGAGGCGACCGAGTCGCGGAAGCCCTCGCCGCGCATGGCGTGCCGATCATCTTCACGCTTTGCGGGGGCCACATCTCACCGATCCTCGTAGCCGCGAAAGCTCGCGGCATCCGCATCGTCGACACCCGCGACGAAGTCACTGCGGTTTTCGCGGCCGATGCCACGGCGCGCCTCACCGGCATCCCCGGGGTCGCCGCGGTCACCGCGGGTCCAGGGCTCACCAACACTATTACCGCGCTCAAGAACGCGCAGCTCGCGCAATCCCCCATCCTCCTCATTGGTGGAGCCGCGCCCACCGCGTTGCAGGGCCGGGGCGCCCTTCAAGACATCGACCAGCGGCCGCTGATCGCCCCACATGTGAAGCTCGTCAAGCAGGTCCGCCGCGTGAGGGACCTTGGCCCTGCGGTAAGCGAGGCCCTCTCGGTGGCCCGACAAGGGATACCAGGCCCCGTCTTCATCGAATGCCCGGTGGACCTCCTTTACGAGGAGGCGACGATCCGGCAGTGGTACACCGATGCGGCGGGGAAGGGCACGTCGATTCCCGATCGTCTTCTGCGCTGGTATCTGAATCGCCACGCATCGGGTTTGTTCGCGGGCACATCCGAAGATGCCTCCACCCGGATTGAGGCCGTGAGCGTGCCCGACGCCGGAAGCGCCGCCTCGAGCCGGGCTCGCCAGGCGCTCGAAAAAGCCGAACGCCCCCTGATGGTTCTCGGCAGCCAGGCGCTTGCTCGGGCTACGAACGCAGGCCGGCTCGTTGATGCGGTTACCCGACTTGGTGTGCCGGTGTACCTCTCGGGCATGGCGCGCGGCCTTCTCGGTCGCGATCATCCTCTGCAGATGAGACATGAACGGAGGAAGGCGTTGCGCGAGTCCGACTGCGTGGTTCTCGCGGGCGTGCCCTGCGACTTTCGGCTGGACTACGGAAAGCACGTCAAGCGGAACGCGACCCTCATCGCCGCGAACCGTAGCGCCAAAGAGGCGCGGCTCAATCGCCGTCCGACCATCGCCGCCATCGGCGATGCAGGTTTGTTCATCGAGCAGCTCGCCGAAAGTTCGAGGGCGAATCAGGCGGCCCGACCGGAGTGGATCAAGTCCCTGCGCGAACGCGATCTCGTGCGTGAGGCCGGGATCGATGCCCAGGCCCAGGGAACGACTGAGACGCACGGGCAACACATAAACCCCGTGGCCTTCTTCCGCGCGCTCGACCGCTGCGCGAGTGAGAGTGCCATCTTCGTCGCGGATGGGGGCGACTTCGTGGCCACAGGGTCTTACATCCTCCGCCCGCGCGGGCCGCTCACCTGGCTCGACCCCGGGGTCTTCGGCACATTGGGCGTGGGTGCAGGCTTCGCCCTTGGCGCGGCTCTTGCTCGCCCAAAGGCAGAGGTGTGGCTCCTGTGGGGAGATGGAGCCTCAGGCTACGGCCTCGCCGAGTTCGATACCTTCGTGCGACACGGTATTCCGGTGGTCGCGGTCGTCGGCAACGACGCGGGCTGGACGCAGATCGCGCGCGAACAGGTGAAGATGCTCAAGGACGATGTGGGCACGGTGCTCGCCCGCACCGCGTACCACGAAGTGGCGCGCGGCTTTGGCGCCGAAGGTATCGAGGTCCGCCGGGCGGACGAAGTGGAGAGCGCCCTCGAGAAAGCGCGAGCTCTCGCGGCCTCGGGCCGGCCAGTGCTGGTGAATGTCTGGCTCGACCGAACGGACTTCCGCGAAGGGTCGATCTCGATGTGACGCCGCGCCGAACCTTTCCATGGCGGCAGCGGGTGTAAGGTTTCGCGAACCGTCATGCCTCTGCGGCGACCGAGAAGACGCGCGTGCCCGTGCATCCGAAGCTCAAACAGGAACTAGGTCGACGAAAGGCTTTGAAGCCTCGCTGAACCGTGGCCTGGAACCGCGCTACTTGATGACCTTCGCTTCTTCGACGATGACGGGGTAGGCGTAGCCGGAAGTGAAGTCGCGATCGATAGCGACTTTGCCGCGCACGCTCACGACGTCGCCCTTCTTGACCACTGCGTCCGTGGTCACGGTGAGGTCGTTGTCACCCTTCTCCGCCGAGCCCGAGCCGTCACGCAGATGGATCCAGTTCTTTCCCATGATCTCCGGGTTGAACTTGACGACGCGCGCGCGAATCATCACTTCCTTGCCGCCAAGTTCCTTGCGCTGGGCCCAGACCTCGGCCACCGTGCGCGCGTCCTTTCCAGTGGCCTTCTCGACTTTGACGTCGCCGAGCACATCGCTCACCTGAGACGTCGAGGCCGCGGGCGCTCCGGAAGTCTGGGGGTGCCCCGCGGGAAGCTCGGCGGCGGCAGCCATGGCGTCGAGGTTCGCGCCTCCCGTCAGAGAGCCGAAGAGGATCCGGTCGAACTTGCGATTGAGCGTCTTGCTTTCAAAGTTCTCCATCCACATCGCGTTGCCGATTGTGATCTCGGCTCCGGGCTTGAGTGCCGTCTGATTGACCGCCGCCCAGACCTCGCCGCTCGCGATCTTGAGACGCACGTAGGTGTAAGCGCCCGCGTCCATGGTTTCGAGCACGGTGCCGGTAATCGTGGTCAGGTCCGCGGGAGCGGCCGATGCAGGGGCTTTGGGGGCCGGCTTCGTGTCGCCTGCGGAGGTGGCGGCAGCAGTCGCGCCGGCATCGCCGCACGCCACGAGGAAGAGGGGAAGGATAAGAGCGGCGGTTTTCAGCATGTTGATCGGTCTCCCTGGTGCGGGCCTTTCCCGGGTTTTAACTACCCCGGCCTATTCAGCCGCGCAATAACGGTTTATCACGCGAGGGCCCACTGAGGGCCTGATGCATATGCACCAAACGGCTCCGCCCTTGAATCAGCGCTGAGTTTCGAGGAGCTTGACCAGGGCGCCCAAAAGATCGTTATCGGTGAGGATTCCGACCAGTTTCCCGTCCTCCAGCACCGGCAACGCGCCATACTTGCTCGACCAGAGGGTGCGCGCCGCCTCGAGAAGCGGGGTGTCGGGTGAAGTGGTCACCAGATTCTCGATCATGATGCGGTTGATCTGGGTTCCCTCCATCACCGCCGCGAACTCCTCCTGCGTGCTTGAAAGCGTCGAAGGTTCGGCCCGCTTAAGGTCGCCCTCGGCAAGCAGGCCAACGAGTTTCCCGGCGGAAACGATGGGAACCCGGCGGATGTGGCGGAGGCGCATCAACTGAACCGCTTCCATCAGATTGTCCTCCGGCGACATGGTCACCGGATTTGGCGTCATGACGTCGCGGACGCGGAAGTTGGCGCTCACAAAAGAATGCTAACAGCCCGAAAGGCCGGGCGTTCCAGCAGGTTGGAACGGGAAAGGTAAAATGCCCTCACAAATGAATATCGTTGAACGCGAGGTGGGCGAGATCACCATCATCGATCTCCAGGGCAACATCATGTTCGAGGATGGCGACCTGGAGCTTCGCGCCGCGGTGGGCCGGGCTCTGGAGGCGGGGCGGAAGAAGCTGCTGCTCAACATGGCCGAGGTGCCGTACATGGATTCGGCAGGTTTGAGCGAACTGGTGCGCTGCTTCGTGGCCATCAACAAACGCGGGGGAAGAATGGGGCTTTTGGACCTCACCCGCAAGGTGAATGACCTTCTCACCATCGCCAAGCTGCTCACGGTGTTCGAGACGTTCGATTCGGAGTTGGAGGCGGTCGAGAGCTTCGG
>JAYUUU010000446.1:0-7933 GCA_043754395.1 Vicinamibacteria bacterium | reverse complement strand
TGGATTCTCTCCACTCAGCCCGCGGTGAAGGTTGTAAACGCCTCCCTCACCTTCGGCAGTTTCGCGGGACCCTGCGATCAGGCTTCGGCCTTCACCCAGGCGCTCACCCAGGCCGTGGGCGCCTTGCGCGCGCGAGGCACTCTGACCGTGGCCTCGGCAGGGAACTCCGCCAACAAGGGGGAAATCGGCGCGCCTGCCTGCATCGCGAATGCGATCGGCGTGGGTGCGGTATACGACGCCAATGTTGGAACTATCAGTTTCGGCTGCATCGACGGTTCGACCGCGGCCGACAAGATCGCGTGCTTCTCGAACAGCAGTTCCGCTCTCGACCTTCTCGCCCCCGGCGCCGCGATCAGTTCGTCGGGCATGGGCGGCGGCGTCGCGGGTTTCGCCGGCACGTCGCAGGCGGCTCCGCATGTCGCGGGCGCCCTCGCCCTGATGCTTCAGGCGAAGCCGACCGCCACCGCCGATCAGCTCGAGGCCGCCCTCAAGTCCTCGGGCCGCCCGATCACCGACACGAACGGGATTACTTCTCCCCGCATTGAAGTGAAGTCCGCGGTGGACGCGATAAAGAGGTAGGGGCTCTCTGTTCGGAGGAAGGTGGCGGGACCGCGCCTTTCAAGCGACATCGGCGGGTATCATGGCCGGTGCCATGAGCCCTCGGATCTCCATCGATCGCGACCTAGTCTCGGCATTCTGTCAGCGGCATCACATCACGCGGCTGGCCCTGTTCGGGTCGGTCCTTCGCGAGGACTTCGGACCTCACAGCGACGTCGATGTATTGGTGGACTTTCAACCCGGCCACACGCCCGGTCTCGCGTTCGTGAGCATGGAACGCGAGTTGTCAACCCTCCTCCACGGGCGTCGCGTCGACCTGGTGACCCGGAAGTTCTTGAACCCGCGCATTCGGGATCAGGTATTGGAGGGCGCCGAACCGGTGTATGTCGCCGCGTGATGTCGTCTACGTCGGGCACATGCTCGACACGGCGAGAAAAGCCATCAGCAAGACGCAGGGGCTTTCACGCCACGCGTATGACGACGACGAGAATCTCCGCCTCGCCCTGACTCATCTCGTTCAAGTCATCGGCGAGGCTGCGCGGCAGGTGTCTCAGGAGTTTGCACGCGTGCACCCCGCGCTCGCAAGGACCCGCCACCGCACGGATCTAACGCGTCAGTTTGCGGTACTTGATGCGGTGCGGTTGATCGGCGTCCGTGCCGAGGCGGCGATGGCGATCGGCTTCGTAGTCCTGGTAGTTGCCTTCGAACCACACCACCTGCGAGTCGCCTTCAAACGCCATGATGTGGGTGGCGATGCGGTCGAGGAACCAGCGGTCATGTGAGACCACCACCGCGCAGCCCGCGAAGTTCACCAGCGCCTCTTCGAGCGCTCGCAGCGTGTCGACGTCGAGGTCGTTTGTCGGCTCGTCGAAGAGCAGGACGTTGCCGCCGCTTTTGAGCAGTTTCGCGAGTTGAAGCCGGTTCCGTTCACCACCCGACAGATCGCGCACCTTCTTCTGCTGATCGGGCCCGCGGAAACCAAACGACGCGCAGTATGCGCGTGAGTTCATTTCCCGTTTTCCCACGATCACGAGGTCTTTGCCGCCGTCCGAGATCTCTTCCCAGACATTGAACTCGGCGTTCAAAGCCTCGCGCGACTGATCGACGTAAGAAAGAGCCACGCTGTCACCGATCTTGAGCGTCCCCGAGTCGGGCTTCTCCTGACCCATGATCATGCGGAAGAGCGTCGTCTTGCCAGCACCGTTGGGGCCGATGATGCCCACGATGCCGCCGCGGGGGAGATTGAAGTTCAAGTCGTCCATCAGCAAGTTGTCGCCGTAGGCCTTCTTGAGACCCTTGGCTTCGATGACGAGATCGCCGAGCCGGGGCCCGGGCGGAATCGTGATTTCGCGGCGGTTGTCCTGCTTCTCCGCCGCCTGCTCTTCGGCGAGCAACTCTTCGTAGTGGGCGAGTCGAGCCTTGCCCTTCGACTGGCGGGCCCGCGGGGCCATGCGGATCCATTCGAGTTCGCGGTCGAGTGTCTTCTGCCGGCTCGATGTTTCCTTCTCTTCGAGGGCGAGCCGGTTCTTCTTCTGCTCGAGCCAGCTCGAATAGTTGCCTTCCCAGGGAATGCCCTGGCCGCGGTCGAGTTCGAGAATCCAGCCGGCCACGTTGTCCAGGAAGTAGCGGTCGTGCGTGATCGCGACGACGGTGCCCTTGTACTCCTTGAGATGACGTTCGAGCCACGCCACCGATTCGGCATCGAGGTGGTTCGTCGGTTCGTCGAGGAGCAGGAGATCCGGAGCGTCCAGCAGGAGGCGGCACAAAGCCACGCGACGCTTCTCGCCGCCTGAGAGCTTGGTGACCTCGGCGTCGCCCGGCGGCAGGCGCAGCGCATCCATCGCCATGTCGAGATGTGTATCGAGGTTCCACAGATCCTGCGCGTCGATCAGGTCCTGAAGTTTCGAGAACTCGTCCGCGGTTTCATCCGCGTAGTTCGCCGCGAGTTCGTCGTAGCGGGTGAGGATCTTCCGCTTCGCGCTGACCGCCAGCTCCACGTTCTCGCGCACGTTCTTGGTCGCGTCGAGCACCGGCTCCTGGGGGAGGAAACCGACCTTCACGCCCTGGGCCGCAAACGCCTCGCCCGCGAAGTTTTTGTCTTCGCCCGCCATGATGCGAAGAAGGGTCGACTTGCCCGCGCCATTGGCGCCGAGCACGCCGATCTTGGCGCCAGGGTAGAACGAGAGCCAGATTCCCTTGAGAAGCTCCTTGCCCTGCGGTGTCACTTTGCGCAGGTCCTTCATTGTGAACATGTACTGGGCGGCCACGATTGAGAGTTCTCCTTAAGACAGGGGGCTTGGCGGGCGGATCGCGAGGATCAGCCAGCCCGCGATACTCTCACATCTACCCCTCTTGCCCCGCCACGAATTCCTCCTCAGATCCGAAGTCCCGGCCAGTGCGGGGAAGGCTTACGCCTGGCATATGAGGCGGGGCGCGTTCGAGCGGCTGGCTCCTCCTTGGGAGGAGCCGCGGATCGTGTCCCCCTTCACTCCTCCGATTCAGGGCGGAAGCGTCGAACTCCACGTTCCGGTTCTGCCGGGAGTTCAGATGGTCTGGGTCTCCGACTTCGTCGAGGTGAAGGAAGGCGAGTGGTTCCGCGATGTCCAGCGGACCGGGCCCTTTGATCTCTTCGATCACACCCACCGTTTCGAACCGAAGGACGAGAACACGAGCATCATGGAGGATCGCGTCCGCTACGCTCTCCCCGCGGGGGCGGTCGGGGATTTCTTCGGCGCGGGCCTCGCGCGGAAGCGGCTCGCCGCGATGTTCGCGTACCGGCACCGGGTGCTCGCGAAGGACCTCGCGGTCCATGCGCGCGCTCCGCGAAAGGCGATGCGTATTCTCGTAACCGGGGCCACAGGACTTGTCGGACGAGCGCTCGTGGCGTTTCTCGAAACCGGCGGCCACACCGTTTATCGCCTGACGCGAAGGGCTCCCACGGACGATCGTGAGATCGAGTTTCATCCCGAGAAAGGCGCCGCCCACCCCTCGGACATGGAGGGTTTCGACGCGGTCATTCATCTCGCGGGCGACCCGATCGCGCAGGGCCGATGGACGGACGAGAAGAAGCGGCTCATCCGTGATTCACGCGTGCCATTCACGCGGCGGCTGGCCGAAACTCTTGGCGCCCTCAAGAAGCCGCCCGCGGTATTCATCCAGGCCTCGGCCACCGGTTACTACGGGGATCGCGGCGAGAGGATCCTCCGTGAGTCTGATCCTCCGGGTGCGGGGTTCCTTCCCGAGGTCTGCGTCGAGTGGGAAGGCGCGTCCGAGCCGGCTTCGCACGCCGGAATCCGCGTCGTTCACCTTCGAAGCGGACTCGTTCTCACCCCCGCGGGCGGAGCGCTTGGGCCGATGCTGCTGCCTTTCCGCCTCGGCCTTGGCGGACCGCTCGGGCACGGCCGCCAGTATTGGAGTTTCGTGGCGATGGACGATCTTCTCTATCTCATCCACCACTGCCTGATGAACGAGAAGGTTCGCGGTCCGGTGAACGCGACTTCGCCCGAGGCGGTCACCAACGCCGAGTTCACGAAGACGCTGGGCCGCGTCCTGAATCGTCCCGCGGTGATTCCCGTACCTGAGTTCGTCCTGAAGGCTGCCTTGGGCGGAATGACCGGCCCGCTTCTGATGGCGAGCGCACGCGTCAACCCGGAGAAGCTTCTCGATACGGGCTTCGAGTTCGCGTATCCATCGCTTGAAGGCGCCCTGCGCCACGTCCTTGGCCGGGTTTGAGCCGCTCCCCTAACCTCGTGGCTCGTTGATAACGTAGCCCCTTCACATGGCTTCGCCCCGCGTCTACCGCATCACATTCATGAATCAGGGCCGCGTGCTCGAGCTTTACGCGAAGAGCATCGGTTCCGCGGACTTGTTCGGCTTCATCGAAGTGGGGCATCTCCTCTGGAGCCAGAAGTCCTCAGTTGTGATCGACCCGTCCGAAGACAGCCTCAAGCACGAGTTTTCAGGCGTGAAGCGTTTCTTTGTCCCCATGCACTCGGTGATCCGCATCGATGAGGTCGACCATGAAGGGACGCCCAAAGTCATCGCCGCGGCAGGCGGCACGGTCTCTCCGTTCCCGGTCTTCATCCCGCCGGGCGGCGACAAGAAGCACTGAGGCGTGAACGCGCATTCGAGTCGGGCCGATGTCAGAGGCGAGCCGATCGACGGCACTTTCATCACGAGCGACGGGCTCGTCCTCTCCACGTGGCGGCTGCATGTCGAAACGACCGCGCATCAGCCGATCATCCTGATCCACGGACTCGGGGACCACTCGCGAACCGCGCCCTACCTTCGGCTGGGCCGGTTTCTCGCCGAGCGGGGGTTCGAAGTGTTCGCCTTCGATCGCCGCGGCTCGGGCCGGTCCAGAGGCCTCGCCAACTACGCGGCAAAATGGGAAGACCTCCGGGACGATCTCACCCGCTTCGTGGACATCGTCGAAGATCGTTGCGGCCGCCTTCCATCCCTGGTGGGTCTGTCTTTCGGCGGGCTCCAGGTTCTCGACTTCGCCCTGACCTCGCCCGAGAGCGTCCACTCCTGCGTGACCATGGCGCCGGCCCTCGACGTCTCGGGTACCTCGCCGTGGCTTCGCAGGATCCTTCCCTACCTCGCGAGTTGGCGGCCGATGCTGAGTGTGGACCCAGGTCTTGATGACTCGGCCCTTACCCGCGACCCGGTGGTGTGCCGCGAGTATCGAAACGATCCGCTTTGGCAGGCCCGCACCACACCCGCACTGGCGCTTCTGGCCATCGAGGCGATCGATCGCGTCCACGCGCGCGCCGAGCAACTGAGCCCACCCCTGCTCGTCCTTCACGGGACGGCGGACCGGGTGGTTCCAATCGGCGGGACGCGCCGGGCCTTTCCGCGTTTCGGCTCCCCGGACAAGACCTACCGCGAGATTCCCGGAGCCTTTCACGCGCTTCCCATCGAACCCGAGCCGGACGGCGAACAGGTCTGCACGTGGATCGCCGAGTGGCTGAAGACTCACCCTCCCTCCGGCTTGACTCCGGTGAGCGCGCGGGAGTAGACACAAGTCTTGAGCACTCTCCTCCAGGCCGTCGGTTCGCCCTTCGATGAGCAGAGCCTCGACGACGATCTCATGGCCCAGGTGGCAAGGGGGTCGGAAGCAGCACTCGAGACCCTGGTGCACCGGCATCGTGATCGTCTGGTGCGCCTGAGCGCGCGCATTACCCATGACCGCTCTCATGCGGAGGACATCGCGCAGGAAACGTTCATTCGCCTCCTGCGCCGCGCGCCGGACTATGAGGGCCGCGGGCAGTTCAAGGCGTGGCTGCAGACGATCGCCCGCAGGCTCTCGCTCAACGCTCTCAGGTCACGCAAGCGGCGTCCCGAGGTTCCCCTCGAAGCGGCATTCGACCGGCCGTCGCGAGTGAATCCCGAGAAGGGCCTCGAACTCAAAGAAGTCCAAAGGGCCATAGCCCTCCTGCCCATTCGTCAGCGGAAAGCGTTGTGGCTCAAGGCTGCTGAGGGCCTCTCGTACCGTGAGATCGCCTCGACTCTTCAATGTTCCGAGTCGGACGTCGCGAACGCGATCTTCCGAGGCCGGGAAACTTTGTCGCGTCTTTTAAGCAGCTGAAAGTTTTCCCTTGGGGCGGTGTTCCGCTCTCAAGACCCCATGGAACCTCTTTGCTCGGTTGACGGCCTGAAACTGTCCCGGTTTCTCGATGCTGAGCTTGGCTCCGCCGAGATGGAAGAGATGACCGCTCACCTCAAGGCCTGCCCTCTCTGCGAGTTGCGCCTTAGCCAATTCAAAGTGGCGGATGGTCTGTTGGCCAAAGTCCGGACCTCGGGTGCTAGGAGCGGACGGATCGCGGTTTCCGTTTCGGTGGCGGCCGCGCTGGTCGTGACCGTGGCCGCGAACCTCCTGTTGACCCGGGTAGACCGGCCCGGCTCTCAAGCCCCCCTGACCCTGTCGGCCGCTCCCTCGGACACGCTCGCTTCCTTTTATGAGCGCGTCGCTACGCCGCCGCCCGCCTCAGCAGGATCCGGCGCGCAAGGACCCAAGTAAATGATGCGGATGCGATCGACGCTCGTCACGGTCCTCCTTGCGGGAGCGGTTTCCTTCGCGGTCACCTGGGGTGTTCACGCCTACCGCTCCGAAGTGACCGCCACCTCCGACGATCCCTTTGAAGTCTTGGACCTCACGACCGAGCAGAAGGCGGAGATCCATCGCGTCGCCATGGTTCATCATCCAAGGCTCATTGAGAGACAGGCCGCGGTTGATTCAGAGCGCAGGAAACTCGCGGCTCTCCTCGCCGCGCCGGGCGCTCTCGACGAGGCTGCGATGAAGCGCTGTCTCGAAGATGTCTCCCGGCTCGAATCCGAACTCGACATGGAGGTCGCCAAGAACCTCATCGAGCTGCGGCCGCTTCTGAGTGAGGCGCAGCAGCGGACTCTGTTCCAGCACATCGAACTCCGACATCCGCGAAACAAACGCCCTTTGCCTGGAGACAAACCTTGAGTTCCAGATCCCTCCGCCTGATTCTCGGCATTTCTGCTCTCTCGCTTGTGGCGATGGCCCTGCCGGCCGCCTCCATGCCCCGACTGATGGATCTGTACAACGCCCATCCGAGGTCCCTCGCCCAGAATCGTGAGAAGTGCGTGATCTGCCACACCAACACGGATGGTTCGGGCAAGCTCTCGGCGTTCGGACACAAGTACGAAGAGGCGGGGCTCGAGTTCACCGAGGGCCTTTTGAAGGAATATCCGAATCTCTTCGCCGCCGCCGGTTCTTCTTCCTCTTCCGCGGGCTCATCGTCTTCAACCGGCAACCCCGGCCCTCCTTCGGACAGCAAAGCGGCGGACGCGGCACCCGCGCCGCCGTGGACCGCGGCCGCCTACTTCCGCGCGGAGTGCCAGAACTGTCACGGCAAGCTCGGCGACGGCGACCCTCTTCAGGGCGTGCCCGCGTGGGCCACGAAGAAGTGGCTCGAGACCCGCTCGGCCGAGAAGGCGGAACTGGTGAACATCATTCTCAAGGGCAAGGACAAGATGATCGGCCACGCCGGAAAGATCACCGAGGCCCAGGCGGTCGAGCTGTACGTGCTGATTCTCGAGATCGCGAGGAAGAATTCATAACCGACTTGAAGGAGACACCATGCGTTCATTGTTTCTAACCCTCGCTCTGGCGGGGGCTGCCGCCACCGCGTCGGCCCAGCAGATCAATCTTCAGGAGTACTACCCGACCGGCGAGGGGGATTCCTGGACCTACCAATTCCACACCTACCAGACGGACGGGCAGGTGAACTACACGACCAAGACCTTCACCATCAAGGGTGAACTCGAGATGCCCGACGGCACCAAGGCCAAGCGGCTCATCGATCAGCGAGGCTGGTACTACATCCTTCGCGTGGAGGCGGAC
>JAYUUU010000445.1:0-8974 GCA_043754395.1 Vicinamibacteria bacterium | reverse complement strand
AGGCCCCGGTGGAAGACCTCGCCCTCCGCGACTTCCTGTCCCAGGGAAACTTCTGCAGCACCTTCGCTCGCCACTTCATCCTTCCCATGGCGGGAGCGGTGTGGTCGGCGCCCTTCGGGCGGGTTCTGGACTTCGATGCGGCGACGTTCCTGCGCTTCTTCGACAATCACGGCTGGCTCACTCCAAACGGCGCCCCGCAGTGGCTCACCGTCCGCGGCGGATCGCGCGCGTACGTATCCCGTCTCGTTGAAGATCTGGGGAGCCGAGCCCGCAAGTCGATGCCGGTGCTGCGCGTCGAGCGGACCAACGCGGGCATCGCGGTGCGCGGAGGCGGCGGCGAAACCTGGATGTTCGATCAGGTCGTCCTCGCCTGCCACGCCGATCAGGCCCGGAGGATCCTGACCTCGGGCACCGACGCCGAACTCGCCGCCTTGAGTGCTTTCACTTACTCGGAAAACCGCACATTTCTCCACGCAGATCGCGCCGCCCTTCCCATGAGGGCCGCCGCGTGGGCCTCCTGGAACTGCGACGTTCTCAATTGCCGCGACGACTCCGCGCCCGTCTCGCTCACCTATCACCTCAACCGGCTGCAGGCCGTGCAAAGCACCAACCAGTACTGCGTCACTCTCAACCCGAAAGAATCCCCCGCCGCGCCGGTTTTCGCCTCGATGCTCTATACCCACCCGGTCCTCGACCGCGCGGCGATCCGCGCCCAGCGCGTCCTGCGCGGACTATCTGGACAGGATCGGATCCATTTCGCGGGAGCGCACCTGTACAACGGTTTCCACGAGGACGGGATTCGCTCAGCGGTGGACGTCGCGGGCGCGCTCGGGGTGACGTTTTGAACTCGGCGCTCTATCGGGGCCACGTGACCCACCAGCGAGTGGCGAGACTCCGGCACGGCTTCCGCTATCCGATCTTCATGCCCCTGCTCGATCTGGCGGAGTTGCCGGTGCTCGACCGCTCCCTGCGGCTCTTCGCCTACAACCGGGCAGGGGTCATGTCGTACCACGACGCCGACCACCTGAAGAACTTCGGCGGCGATACCCGCGAACGGCTGTCCGCCTTATTCCAGTTACATGGCGAGGAACTGCCGGATGGCGCGGTGCTACTTCTCACCCATGCCCGGATCTTCGGCTACACCTTTAACCCCGTGAGTTTCTTCTACTGCCACGACGCCCTGGGAGCTCTCCGTTTCGTGGTGGCCGAAGTGAACAACACTTTTGGCGACACTCATCCGTACCTCCTGAAGAACGATGGAGGCTCACGCTGGAAGACGAAGAAGCTGCTCCACGTCTCGCCCTTCTTCGATATGGCGGGCAGCTACGAGTGGCGATTGCCGCCTCCCGGTGAAACCCTCGAAGCGGGGTGCGATCTCCATCACGGGGGCAGACTTTCTCTCGCCGCGCGCCTCGCCCTGCGTCGTCAACCCCTCACCGACGGGGCCCTCGCCGGCACGCTCCTCGGCCTTCCCTTCATGACCGTTCGCGTGATGTTCGGCATCCACTGGCAGGCCCTGAAGCTTTGGTTCAAGGGCGCCACCTTCCACCAAGCACCCACGTACGACCCCTCAAAAGCGGCCGAAGAAGCGGCCTGAACGACTCCTGCCCATGATCACAAGATTCCTGAAGCAGCACACCCTCGAGGCCCTCGGACACTTCGACGGCGCCGCGATCGACCTCCAACTCCCGGATGGCAGTTCGCGCGCTGTGGGCGAAGGCCCCCACCCTCTGAGAGTAACCATCCACGACGATGCCTTCTTCCGCAAGTTCGCCTTAGGCGGCGACATGGGCCTCGGAGAGTCGTACATGGACGGCGACTGGACGGCCGACGACCTTCCGGGCCTTCTCTCCGCCGCGCTCCTCGCCCGCGACACCCTGCCCCTTGACACTCCCCTTTCGCTCCTCGTGAACGCCACGAAGGACGCCTGGCACTGGACCCGGAAGAACACGCGGCTCGGCGCGAAACGGAACATCGAAGCTCACTACGACCTCTCGAATCCGTTCTTCGAGACTTTCCTGGACCGGACAATGACCTATTCCTGCGGCTATTTCGCCGACAAGGGCACGCCTCTCGATGTGGCCCAGGAGGCGAAGCTCCGACGACTCGCGGACAAACTCGATATCCGGCCCGGCATGAAGGTGCTCGAGATCGGCTGCGGCTGGGGAAGCTTCGCGCTTCTCCTCGCTCGTGAGTACGGAGTTCACGTGAAGGGCCTCACCCTCTCGCGGCGGCAGTACGAGAAGGCGCGACGCAGCGTCGAGAAAGCCGGGCTCGGCGCGAAGGTGGAGATTGCCCTCGAAGACTTTCGCGATACGAAAGGACGCTTCGATCGGATCGTGTCGGTGGAGATGTTCGAGGCCCTCGGTTATGAGAACTGGAGCACGTTCTTCTCGAAGTGCCACGAGCTGCTGGCGCCTTCGGGAACCATCGGACTCCAGGTCATCACCATTCCCGATCACCGCTTCGCCGCCTATCGCAAACATTGCGACTGGCTCCAGCGCTACATCTTCCCGGGGAGCCTGCTCGGCTCTTTGCACCACATGACCGGGGCCATGATCGAGCGGACTCCGCTCCTGGTCCATCATCTCGAGGACATCGGCGTCCACTACGAGCGAACCCTCCTGATGTGGCGCGAGAGGTTCCTCGCGAATCTCCCCGCGGTCCGCGCCCTCGGTTTCGACGATCGTTTCATCCGGATGTGGGACTACTACCTCGCCGTCTGCGCCGCGGCATTCGGCACGCGGACTCTCTCCACCGTGCAGATCGTCCTGACCCGGCCGTGCAATCTGGCGATGCCGGGAATCGCTGCGGGACGGGAGAGGGCGGCATGACCACCGATGCGCTGATTGGCTCCGGCCTCCTCCCCGATCCGGTAGTTCGGTTCGGAATCCGCCGCCTCCTGAGGCAGCGCCTGAATTCACTGCGCCGCGGAGAGGTAGGCGAACGCATGAAGCGCGAAGCCGACTTCATCGAATCGCTCCACTCCTCCCCGATCGCACTCCATCAAGATGCGGCGAACGCGCAGCACTACGAAGTTCCGGCGCGCTTTTTCGCACTGGTCCTCGGCCAGAGGCTCAAGTACAGCAGCGGCCTGTGGGACGAGGGTGTCGCGACCCTGGACGAGGCGGAAGAGAGGATGCTCGCCCTCACCTGCGAGCGCGCCCGGCTCGAGAACGGGCAGGATGTCCTCGAACTCGGCTGCGGCTGGGGATCGCTCACGCTGTTCATGGCGGAACGCTTCCCCGCTTCGCGGATCCTGGCCGTGTCCAATTCAAGGCCGCAGCGCGAATTCATCCTCGGCCGCGCGCGACGCCTTGGCCTTTGGAACGTCTTTGTCCACACCAAAGACATTGCCTCCTGGGCCCCCGACCGTACCTTCGACCGCGTGGTCTCAGTCGAGATGTTCGAGCACCTGCGCAACTGGCCGGAGATGTTTCGCCGGGTGGCGTCGTGGCTCAAGGGGGACGGACGGTTTTTCATGCATGTCTTCACGCATCGGGAGCACGCTTACGCCTTCACGGACGAGAGCGACTCCGACTTCATGGCCCGTCACTTCTTCACCGGGGGCATGATGCCTTCGGACGGCCTCGCCCTCGCCCTCTCCGAGTCACTTGAAGTCGAAGAGCACCGCCGGGTCGAGGGAACCCACTACGCGCGCACCTCCGCGGCGTGGCTCGGGAACATGGACAGGAACCGCGCGGAAATCGAAGCGATCTTCGCCACGACCTACGGTCCCCTGGCCGGCCGTTTCTGGCACTACTGGCGCGCGTTCTTCATGTCCTGCGAGGAACTCTGGGCCTTCGACGGCGGATGGGAGTGGATCGTCTCCCACTACCGCTTCCGGCGCGCCTGACTTCTCAGAGCCCGTCGTATTTGGGTCCGCCGCCGCCTTCGGGCGTCACCCAGGTGATGATCTGGTAGGGGTCCATGATGTCGCAGGTCTTGCAGTGGACGCAGTTCGAGAAGTTGATCTGCAGCTTGAGCGATTTCGGATTCCCGTCGTTCTTCGGAACCATCTCGTAGACCGCGGCGGGGCAGAACTTCTCGCAGGGATTCCCGTATTCCGTCCGGCAGGTCGTCTCGCAGATGTTCGTGTCCGCGACGTGGAGATGCGCGGGCTGGTCCTCTTCGTGGATGGTGCCCGAGTGAAAAACGTCGGTGAGCCGGTCGAACGTGAGCTTGCCGTCGGGCTTTGCGCGATCGAAGAAGTCGCGGGTGGTCCCGGCTCCGTAACGGTCGATCAGCTTCTCCATGTCCGCGTAGCCGCCTGAGGGCTTCAGCGGATCGATGAGACCGCGCCCGCCCGTCACCATCAAGAGGCCGGTGTTGATCATGCCGCCGAGGAAACCGTGTTTGAAGCCTTGATGGAAGTTTCGAACGGCGTAAAGCTCCGCCTTGACGGACGAAGCGTTGACGCGATCCTCGAAGCCCTTCAGAACGGCGGCCGATGAGTCGTCTTTCTCGAGCGCCTCGAGAGCCGTCTCCGCGGCCAGCATGCCGGTCTTGATTCCGAGATGAATCCCCTTGAGGCGCATCGCGTTCAAGAAACCCGCGGCTTCCCCGATCAGGAGCAGGCCGTCCGCGTAGGTCTTCGGGATGCAGTACCAGCCGCCTTCGCTGATCGCGCGCGCTCCGTACTTCACCATCTTGCCGCCCAGGAGGAGTTCAGCCACGCGGGGATGAGCCTTCATTTTCTGGAAGAGGCCGTGGGGATCGAGGAACGGATCCCGATAATCGAGGCCGACCACCAGGCCCAACGAGATCTGCGTCTCCGAGAGCCCGTAGATGAAGCCACCGCCGAAGGTCTCCCACCCAAGCGGCTCGCCCATGGTGTGGACGACCTCGCCCTTCTGCATCCGGCCCTTCGGAACTTCCCACAGTTCCTTGATGCCGAGGGTGTACACCATCGGAAACTTCCCCTCATCGAGCTTGAGCTTGGCGACCGCGGTCTTGGTGAGACTGCCGCGAGCACCCTCGGCGAGGATCGTCACCTTCGCGCGGATGTCGACACCCGCCTCGTAGTTCCCTTTCCTGTGGCCGTGTTTGTCGATTCCCTTGTCGCCGGTGCGCACGCCGACCACACGGTCACAGTCATACAGCAGCGAGGCCGCGGGGAAACCACTCATGCAGTCGACGCCCCGCTTCTCGGCTTCGCCGGCCAGCCATTTCACGAGGTGGCTCAGGCTGATGACGTAATTCCCATGGTTCTGAAGCGGCGGCGGCGTGATGGGCAGCCGGAACTTCGACGCCTCGAAGAGATATTCGACGCTGTCTTTCGTGACCTTCGCCCCGAGCGGGGCCGTGGTTTCAAAATCAGGAATCAGCTCGCGCAGCGACGACGGATCGAGGACCGCGCCCGAGATCGAGTGGCCGCCAAACTCGGCGGCCTTCTCGATGACCATGATCGACGGTTCGAGTGCTTTGACGCCCGGCCGTTTCGCCCGTTCGGTCAGCAGGTCCTTGAGCCGTATCGCCGCCGCGAGGCCTGCGGGACCGCCCCCCACGATGAGGACATCGGTTTCCAGGGTGTCGCGTTCTTCTGTCATGCCAGGATCATTCAATCACATCCCCTGCGCGCCGGACCGGCCGGCGCGGCTGAATCAGGCGCGTGACGCGAAGTGGGCTTTGGCCTCGGTGGTGAGTGCGGGGAGGATCTCAAACAGATCCCCCACGATTCCGTAGTTCGCGATCTTGAAGATCGGCGCCTCGGGATCCTTGTTGATGGCCACGATCACTCGCGACGACGACATGCCGGCCAGGTGCTGGATCGCTCCGGAGATGCCGCACGCGACGTAGAGCGTCGGCGAGACCGTCTTGCCGGTCTGGCCGACCTGGAACGAATGCCCCACCCACCCATCGTCGACAATGGCGCGTGACGCGCCGAGGGCGGCGCCCATGGCGTTGCCGAGATCCTCAATCAGTTTGTAGTGCTCGGCCGATTTCAGGCCGCGGCCGCCCGATACGATGATCTGCGCTTCGGCCAGCTCCTTCTTGCCGCCTTCCTTCGCACGGAACTCGCGCACCTTCGCGCGCGCGGCGGTATCGACCTCGGCCTGCACGACCTCGCACGACCGTTCCGCAGGAACGGTAAGCGCGAAGACGTTCGGCCGCAGCGTGGCGACCTGAAGCTTCGTCACCCATGCGAACGTCGAGATGAGCTTGCCGGAGTACTGGGCGCGCTTCGCGATGAGACGACCCTCGGCCACCTCGAGCGACGAGCAATCAGTGACAAGGCCTGAGCCGGTCAGGAAGGCCACGCGCGGCGCCAGGTCTTTCCCCATCGCCGTGTAGGGGATCAGCACCGCTCCCGCTGCTTCCGACTCAACGGACTTCGCGAGGGCGCGCGCGTACGACTCGGAGGAGTAAGACGAAAGTGCTCCCGCGGCAAAACAGATCACCTTGTCGGCGCCGTGCGAGGCGAGTGTCTTGGCCGCGGCGTCGTTCGCCTCGCCCACGAGCACGCTCACCACCTTGCCCCTCGAGGCATCGGCGAGGCGCCGCGCTTCGGAGACAGCTTCGAGCGAGGGGCGGCGCAAGGCGCCGGCGCGGATTTCCGCGAACGTGAGGATGGTCGTGGACATGGCTTAGATCACCTTCGCTTCTTCGTGGAGCAGGCGGATGAGTTCCTTCGCCTGCGTCGCGGGATCGCCCGGAATGAGCTTGACGGGCGGACGGTCGGCGGGCGGAGTCATCGCGCGCCTTTCGGTCTTCGGCGCAATGACCTCGGCAATCCCGAGCGTCGCCGCGTCCAACACTCCCATTGGCTTCTTCTTCGCCGCCATGATGCCCTTGAGTCCCGCGTAACGCGGAGTGTTGAGCCCCTTCTGCGTGGTGATGACCGCGGGAAGGGACGTATCCCACACCTCGATGCCGCCCTCGACCTCACGTTCGACGACGGCCGCTCCACCGTCCACGTCGAGCTTGATCGCCATCGACACCACCGGCAGGTCCAAAGCGCCCGCGAGCAGGCCCGCGGTCTGCGAGTCGTCGTCGCCCACGCCCTGATGGCCGCACAGGATGAGGTCGGCCCCGCCCAGATGTTTGATCGCGGCCGCGAGAACGGTGGCACGGCCCGAGGCATCGAGGTTTTGAAACTTCGGGTCCCAGATCTGGTGAGCCGAGTCAGCACCCATGGCGAGGCCGTTGCGCAATCCCGCAGCGACCCGCTCCGGCCCGATCGAAAGGAGAATCACCTCGCCCGTGAGCTTCTCGCGCAGCTTCAGGCCTTCCTCGATGGCGAACTCGTCGTAGGGCGAGATGATCCAGGTGAGATCGCCCTGGGCGATGTTCCTGCCATCGTCGGCCACCTTGAGACGCGAGGCGGTGTCGGGCACCACCTTGACGCAGACAATGATCTTCATGCGGTCTTCCTCGGGCGAACGTCTGAGCGTTTGAAAGAGTGAGTCTTCAGGCGGCGAAGCGCTTGAAGACGAGGGCCCCGTTGGTTCCGCCGAAACCGAACGAGTTCGAGAGTGCATACTCGATCGCGAGCGACCTCGCCCCTTCCCGCGCGGCGTCGATGTCGCACTCGGGGTCCTGAGAATCGATATTGATCGTGGGAGGAACCTTCTGGTCGCGGATCGCGAGCGCGGTGATCGAGGCCTCGAGGCCGCCCGCGGCGCCCAGCAGGTGGCCGGTCATCGACTTGGTTGAACCCACCACCAGCTTCTTCGCGTGATCGCCGAACACGGTCTTGAGTGCCATCACTTCGATCTGATCGCCCACGGGCGTCGAGGTGCCATGGGCGTTCACGTAAGCGATTTGATCCGGACGGATGCCTGCGTCTTTGATGGCTTTCGTCATGACGCGCGCGGCGCCATCGCCGTCCTCGCAAGGTGCGGTGATGTGATGGGCGTCGGACGTCATCGCGTAGCCCACGATTTCGCAATAGATCCGAGCACCCCGCGCCTGGGCGCGGCTCAGCTCCTCGAGGATCAGAATGCCCGAGCCTTCGCCGATGACGAAACCGTCGCGGTCCTTGTCAAAAGGTCGTGACGCCCGCGTGGGCTCGTCGTTCCGGGTGGAGAGAGCCCGCATCGCGTTGAAACCACCGACCCCGAGGCCGGTGATCGCCGCTTCGCTGCCGCCCGCGATCATGACATCAGCTTCGTCGCGCTGGATGACGCGGAAGGCGTCCCCGATCGAATGCGCGCTCGACGTGCAGGCGGTGGCGGGGGCAGATGACGGCCCGCGGGCGCCCGTCCTTATGGTCACCCAGCCGGCCGCGAGATTGATGATGGCCGAGGGGATGAAGAAGGGCGAGATCCGCCGCGGCCCTCCCGCGAGCATCTCCGAGTGCTCGCGCTCAATGGTCGCGAACCCGCCGATGCCGCTGCCGATGAACACCCCCACCCGTTCCGATTCCTCCCGCGTGAACGTGAGGGCCGAGTCCTTGATGGCGTATTCGCTCGCGGCGACGCCGAGCTGGATGAAACGATCCATCTTGCGCGCCTCCTTCTTGTCCGAGAAGGTGTGCGGGTCGAAGTTTTTCACCTCGCAGGCGAACTTCGTGGTGTGCCTCGAGCAGTCGAACAGCGTGATCGGCCCGGCGCCGGACCTGCCCGCGAGCAGGCCCTCCCAGGTGGGCTCCGCCCCTATTCCAAGGGGAGAAACGACGCCAAGGCCCGTGACAACAACTCTTCTCATGATGTGAGGAGCGCCCCCTCGCCCGAGGTTTCCCCCGGGCGGCAGAGCTACTTCTTCGCGTGCTTGGTGATGTAGTCGACGGCGCTCTGAACGTTGCTGATCTTCTCGGCGTCCTCGTCGGGGATCTCGATCTTGAACTCCTCTTCGAGGGCCATGACGAGTTCGACGATGTCGAGGCTGTCCGCGCCGAGGTCGTCCACGAACTTGGCCTCGGACTTCACGGCTTCCTCTTCGACCGAGAGCTGCTCGACGATGATCTTTTTGACGCGGGCTTCAAGCGATTCCATTTTTTTCCTCTTCAGCTTTTCTACTATTACCAGAAGCT
>JAYUUU010000444.1:0-2459 GCA_043754395.1 Vicinamibacteria bacterium | reverse complement strand
CGTGAACAATCCCTGCGCGTGCAGGCGGCCGCCACCGAAATCCGTAAGGTGATCGTCGGCCAGCCCGCCCTTGTCGACCGCCTTCTGATCGCGCTGCTCTGCCGGGGCCATCTGCTGGTTGAGGGTGTGCCGGGTCTCGCCAAAACACTCGCGATCAAAACGTTTTCGCGCGTCCTCGATCTCTCCTTCTCGCGAATCCAGTTCACGCCCGACCTTCTCCCCGCCGATCTCGTGGGCACCCTCGTCTTCCAGCCGAAGTCGGGCGAGTTCACGGTCCGCAAGGGCCCGGTGTTCGCGCATCTCGTGCTGGCGGATGAAATCAACCGGGCACCCGCGAAGGTTCAGTCGGCGCTTCTTGAAGCCATGCAGGAACGACAGGTCACGATCGGCGACACCACTTACGCGTTGCCCGAGCCCTTCCTCGTCTTCGCCACTCAGAATCCCATCGAGCAGGAGGGCACCTACCCGCTGCCCGAAGCCCAGGTCGACCGCTTCTTGATGAAGGCGCGCAGCGACTATCCGAAGAAGGAAGAAGAGCGCCAGATCCTCGACCGCATGCTCCTCCACACTCCGGATGAACTCGCCGTCACCAAGCGGCTCGACCAGACGTCCGTACTCGCCATCGCGAAACTGGTCAGGAATGTCCATCTCGATGAACGCGTGCGGAACTACATCATCGAGATCGTGACCGCCACCCGCAAACCTCGCGAGGTGGGCCTGGGCGACCTCTCCCATCTCATCAGCTTCGGCGCCTCACCTCGCGGAACCCTCGCGTTCTCCGAGGCCGCACGCGCCGTGGCCTTCCTGCGCGGCCGTGCCTACGTGGTCCCCGAGGATGTGAAGGAAATCGCCCGGGACGTCCTGCGCCACCGCATTCTGCTCACGTATGAGGCCGAGGCGGAGAACGTGACCAGCGACGCGGTCGTCGATCGCATTCTCGAGCGCGTCGAAGTTCCCTGACGTCAAAAAGCTCAGGCGAGAGCGCGAAAACCAACCACACCGTGTCGACACTCGACCGCGAGACACTCCGCAAGATCCGAAGGATCCGGCTGCACACCCGCCTGATCCTCGAGTCGGGCATCGTGGGCAGCTACCACGCGGCCTTCAAGGGCCGGGGCATGGAGTTCGCGGAGGTCCGCGAGTATCAGCCCGGCGACGACGTCCGCACCATCGACTGGAACGTCACCGCGCGCTCGGGCATACCGCATGTCAAGAAATACATCGAGGAGCGCGACCTCACCCTGCTCCTTCTGATCGACATCTCGGGCTCCTCTTCTTTTGGCTCGCGGTATCTGGCCAAACGCGATCTCGCCGCGGAAATCTCGGGTGTGCTCGCGTTCTCCGCGGTGGCGAACAAAGACCGCGTGGGAGCGGTTCTCTTCTCGGACGAGGTCGAGATGTTCATACCGCCATCGAGAGGGGAGATGCATGCTCTCCGCATCGTGCGCGACACCCTGGTGCACAAGGGTCGCTCGCGCGGGACGTCGATTCAAAAGGCGGTCCGTTTCGCTCGCAGCATCCTCAAGCGGCGGTCGATCGTCGCCATCATCTCGGACTTTCAGGATCACGGGTACGAGAAGGCTCTCGCCGCGCTCCGCCGAAAGCACGACGTTTTCGCGCTTCACCTCGTGGACCCAAGAGACGCGTCGATGCCCGACATCGGCCTTGTGAGGCTCACGGATCCGGAGACCGGCGAACTGGTGGTCCTTGATACCAGCGATCCGAAGGTACGCGCCGCGTTGATGCCGCCCGGGCCGGAGGAAACGCGCGGGAGCCTCAGGCAATGCGGGGTTGATTCCCTGGCTCTCGCCACGTCCGAGCCGTACGATCGCCCCCTGCAAGGATTCTTCAAGGGAAGGGAGCGGCGTCGATGAAAGTCGCCGCCACTTTCTCCCTGTACCTCGTTCTCGCCCAGGCGCTCGTCGCCCCTGCGCCGACGATCGAGGTGCGCCCGGCGACCGAGAACGTTTCGATTGGGGAGCGTTTTCAGGTCACGCTCGAACTGCGTGGACCCAAGGGAACGAAGTACGACTTTCCAAAGGAAATCAGCGACGGTTCGGTTGAACTGATCCAGGCGCAACCCCCAACCGCGGACGGCGTCGCGGTTTACAACGCCCAGGTCTTCGCGATGGGAGAGCAGGGTCGGATTCCCGAAATCGAGATTCAGTACACAGCACCAACGGTGTCAAAGGCTCCGCGAAAAGCTCACCGGTAGCGCTCAACATCATCCCGACGCTGGACCCGAAAGAGCAGAACCCGGCCCCCGCCGATTTTGCTCCACCCGTGCCGGTTCTCGTCTCTCGCGCCTTCTGGGTCGCCGCCGGTCTTCTGACTTTCCTTTTCGTGCTCGGCTTCGTTTTTCTGGCGCGCCGCCTCCGCTTTCCGAAGAAGCTCGCCGACCCCACTCTCACGCCGGCCATCACTCCTGAAGAGGAGGCGATGAGCGGCCTCGACAAACT
>JAYUUU010000443.1:0-2684 GCA_043754395.1 Vicinamibacteria bacterium | reverse complement strand
GCGTCGGAGAAGCCCCCGCGGGCGAGCAGGGCTGCGGTTTCATCGCTTTCAAGAGGCGTCAGGTACGCGGGCGGGAGGAAGCCGTGAAGAAAGGGAGAGGTGACGAGGGCGGCGGTTTCGTCGAGACGGGCGAGCCGTCGCGTCGCGGTGATCACCGAGCGCACTTCCGGCCCGCGCTGAAGCACCCGGCGTAGACGTCCAAGGGTTGCCACTTCGTTGCGGGCGACGGTGATGAGTTCCTCGCCTTCGTCCATGAGGATCAAGGTTTTCCAGCCAGACCTTACGGCCCGGCGGATGACCGCCTGGAGCATGTCGGTGACGGAGAGATCCTCGATGGCGTCGATGTCGACGTCGGCGGCGCGGCGGAAGTGTTCGTTGTCCTCGATGCTCGCGATGAGGCCATCGGCGAGGCCGCGCGCATCCGAGCTGCCCTGCAGGTCCCAATAAAGAGCCAGATAGGGGGTTTCCTTGCTCGCCTGGGTGCGCGCTTCAATCTCTTTCAGAAGGCTCGTCTTCCCCATGCGCCTGGCCCCGATGACCCACAAAGAGTCGCGCGAGCCGTCGAGAATGTCGCGCAGCAAATGGCCGCGTCCGAAGAAGTTGTCTCCGCGGACCCAGCTTCCCGCGATGAATGGATTGCGCATGGTGATGAGGGGTCGGTTCTCTTTCTAGGCTTCGGGCGATACGTCCGGGCGGAGGCTCTGGGGCGGCGTCGCGGTTTCGTCGGAGAGGACCGCCGCTTCAACCGCGACAACGTCGCGCACCGCGATGGTCGAGCGGCCTTCCTCGATCATGTGATTCACCGCGTGGATGCAGAACTTCTGGATGATGTAGGGCTTGAGGTCGCTCGCGAGCAGGATACGTTCCACCGCTTCGTCTTCGAAGCGGAAGATGCCTTGAACCGGCGTCCGGATGAGTTCCTCGGCCTCGTCTCGCGAGAGGCCGGAAAGCTCGAACTCGTCGAAGAAGTTGTACCAGGGCGACCCTTCGCTCTTCCAGCTTCGTCTGATCCCGACGCCGCTCATCACCGCGACGAGGTTTTCCGAGAAGGTCTTCATGAAGACGCTGCGCAGTCTCTGGTTCACCCGCTCCGAATACTCGTTGAGTTCGTCCACCTCATCGAGCAGGAGGGCCAGTTTCACCTTCTTGGGCGTTCGCGCCTTCAAGTCGGTGATCACTCTTTGCAGGTCGCGGGAGAAGTCTCGATCGTCGTAGTCGTCGTTGTCGGGCCGGAAGCGAAGCTCCGCGAGGGTTTCAGGAGGCAGGCCGAGGGCATCCACGATCTCCGACATCATCGTGTGGAAGAAAGTGTTTTCGGGCACGCCCTGGAGGTCGACGGAAACCGGGAAGAACTTGAACTCGGTGCCCTCGTCTCCCGTGAGGGCCACCTTGAGGTGGTGCATGAACGAAGTCTTCCCGATGCGCCGGTCTCCCGTGATCATCAGGGAGTTCGCGTGGATCATGTTGAGAACACGGCTCATAAGCTTCTTGCGGCCGAAGAACATCTGGTGCGAGAGCACGGGCGCCCCCGCGATGTAGGGATTGAAGCGGTTCCGCAAGGCGCGGCGTCGCCGCGCTGCGTAAAAGCCGGCCCCGGTGCCGACGAGTGAAATCGCGCACAATCCGACGAGCGGGTAGAAATAGGGATGCTCGACGAGGGTCGGTTTGCGGTCGACTTCGAAGACCGTTTCGAACTCTCTCCCGCGCCGGTCTTTCACCCACACCGCCACACGATTGAGGCCGCGGGTAAGGGGCACCGTTTTGTCGAAGCTGTGGGTCCGCCCCTCGTCCTGTTGCGGCAGTCTTTCCGTGTCGACCACGGTATCACCGGACTTGAAGCGTATTTCCTCGATTCCCCGGTCATCGGTGGCGACCCCCGACACGGTGAGGGTGTCCTCGAACGTTTCCAACGTTTCCGTGACCGAAAGCTTCGGGGCGACGAAGGTCAGAGCGGGGACCTCGCGGTCGCCAAGCAGCAGGTCGAGAGCGTTCCTGGCGTTCCGCTCGTCGATCTCCGCGAGCTGTTTGCTCGCGAGCGAGTCTCCCGGAATCAAGGCCAGGATCAGGTTGAGCAGCCGGCTCGCTTCGGTGAAGCTGTTCTTGCCGAGAAGGGCCAGGACCTCCCGCCGGATCTCCAAGATCCGCCGGTCGCTTTGGGTCTGGGTCGCGCGCTGGGCGTTTAACGTCTGGGCGCGACGCAGGAGGGCCACCGCTTCGGTCATCGTGGCGTCCGCCGCGGCCTCGGTCAGGAGGGGGAGGGCCTGGTCGATGGCCCCGGCCTCGAGGAGGCGTCGACCGTCCTCCATGTCTTTCATGCGCTTCTCGTGCGTCGTGGTGGCGAGGATCTTCTCGAGCGCTTCGAGGCGGCCCTTCTCCGCATCGATGTGGCCGGGGTCGGCCTTGAGGATCGCGTCGAACTTCACCAGGGCGTCGCTGTGTTGTCCCGCGCCGAGCAGACGTCGCGCTTCGCTCATGTCGCGCAACACAAGTTCGCGCTCGCGCAGTCTCTGGGCCTCTGCCTCTTTCGCCCGCTGCTTCTGACGAAGGGTTTCGATAACAGAGGCGACGCGGGACTGGGCGGCGGCGTCGAGGTTGGCGGCGTTGGCGCGCGCCTCGCCGGCCTTGGCGATGGCGTCGTCGATCCGGTCGCGTTCTTCGAGTGAAGCGGCCTGGGTCATCAGGTT
>JAYUUU010000442.1:0-1943 GCA_043754395.1 Vicinamibacteria bacterium | reverse complement strand
TCAGACCATGACTGAGGTCGGCAGCGTCCTTGGGACACCACAGTACATGTCGCCGGAACAGGCGCAGGGAAAGGCTGACATAGATCATCGAACCGACATCTATTCGCTCGGCGTCATGGGCTACGCGATGCTCGCGGGGCGGTTGCCATTCGAGGGCCCGACCGCTGGCAACATCATGGCGCAGCACATCACGAAGGAAGCCCCACCGCTCAGGTCTTTCGCTCCAGATATCCCCGTCGAGATCGCGACCGCGCTGACCCGAAGCCTCGCCAAAGATCCAACCAAGCGTTGGCCGGATGCGCAGGGCTTGAAACGGGCCTTGACCATCTCTCTGGAGGACGAGAACCCTCCCCAGCTCGACGGGCTGGAGGTCTTCTTCGTAGCGCCCATCCTGGGTCTCCTGCTCCTCGCCTGTCTCGCTGCCTGGTGGATTGGGGGCGGCGACGTTTCAGACTCGTTCCCCGCTCTCGTTTCGATCGTGATCACGGCTACGGTGACGCCATTCCTCCTGCTGCCCTGGAGATGGCTGCACCTTCGGAGGATCGGCTTTGAGAGCGAGGTCATCCTGCGTGGGATCTTCCAGCCCCTTCAAAGGTGGGTCGGGTGGTACCCGCGGCGTTTCCGGCGGCGCCACGACGTGTGGGATCGGTTACCGCCGGAGCTACGCCACTTTCGCCTCGCGTTCGGTTGGGCGCTTCTCGCCGCCGCCGTTCTCGCCCCTGCAGTAGTGTGGGACTTCGGCATCGTCTCGCACATGAGGCGCACGGGAAGGCGGCCGTTCGAATCAATCAATGTGGGTGACATCCCTAAGGCTGTCGGCAGCGTTGTTATGGTGCTCATGGCGGCGACCTCCCTCACGGCCTTCCGGTTTGAGCTTTTCCGCCGCCGCCGGGGCATGGACCCGCATGTTTCCAGTCGGATGATCCGCGCCTCCACCGCCAACCGGGCCTATTGGGCGAGACCCGAGAATGTCGCACTGCTGAATCCCGCACCTTCCTCGCCTGGAGCCGGCCGGCCGGTGGAGCCAACCACCGCGCCGGGCCTGGCCGACGCCGTGACGGCCATCGCCTCTCGTCTTCCGGAAAGCCTTCACCCCCTTGGCCGTGAGGCCCAGTCGGCCGCTCGGGTGCTGGCTGACTCGATCGCTGCCCTTGATCGACGCATCGCCGGCCTGATCCGCGCGTTCGACCCGGCGGAGATTCAACGCCTCAATGGTCGATTGGAAGCACTCGGCCCTATGAACGATACCGACGACGAAAACAAGGAGCTGAGAGAGGCTTCAAGGCGGCAGTTGGAGGCGCTCCGGGATGCGGAAGGGCGGCTCGCAGACGCGAGACGGAAGCGCGAGATCGAGTTCGGGCATTTGAAGTCGATGTGGTCTGTGGGTGCTGTGGTCCTGGCCGCTTCAGGCGATTCAGCGCGCCTGGCCGCGGCCGCGCGGCTACAGGAACTCGTGAGCGGCGTGCTGGAAAAGCCGGCGGCCCAGCGAATGTCGAGCGAGCCGGGAGCCCCCTCGGCGATAAGCGACGCGCCCACCATCGAGAGATGACCGCCATGGAGTGTCCTTCCTGCCGAACCACGCTCCCGGAAGGATCGCTGTTCTGTTTGAAGTGTGGCGCGAAGGCGCCGGACCCCGCCTCGAGTCGGATCGAGGATCCGATCCGCGCGGCGCTCCGCAAAGCTCTCGGGGAGCAGTACGCCATTCAGCGTCTGCTTGGCCGCGGCGGCATGGGCGCCGTTTACCTCGCCACCGAAGCAGCACTGGAGCGCGAAGTCGCCATCAAAGTCCTTCCGCCCGATCGCGGCGCTACCAAGGACAGCCGTGACCGGTTCCGCCGTGAGGCCCGCACCGCGGCGAAGCTCTCTCACCCCAACATCGTCCCGCTTTACACCTTCGGCGATGTCGACGGCACGCTGTACTTCGTCATGGGCTACGTCAAGGG
>JAYUUU010000441.1:0-5768 GCA_043754395.1 Vicinamibacteria bacterium | reverse complement strand
AGGGCGATCTGCGCTCGCAGCACGCCGGTGTCGTGGTCGATGTCGACCTCGTGGATACCGCCGAGGAGAACCAGGTCGGCATAGGTGTTCGGGTCGGCTATCGACCACACCCGGCCTTCGAGCCTGACCGACCCCTGCATCGAAGCGAAGGAGACAATGGCCCGATCGATGCGGGCCACGAAATCCGCGGACACCGGTCCTTCTATGGGAAGGGCTTGTGAGACCACGGTCTGCACCACTTCTTCGGAAACGCCGATCGCGATGGCGCGGGTGGAGAAGAGTTCCCCCCGCTTCGCGTCGCGGATCGCCTCTTTGAGCGCCGTGACCTGTCGCTCCAGGAGTTTCAGCTCCGAAGCGAGAGGTGAGTTCTTCTCCACCACATTCGGTTTGCCGCAGCCCGCGAGGGGCGAGGCGATTAAGAGACCAAGGACGATTCGGAGGAGAATGGGCGGCCGCATGAACCTCGCTCGAATCATCGCATTGACCGGGGGCGCCCGCTCGTGAAGAGTCTGTATTCACGCTTCTTGAGCGCCTCGCCCGGCAGGCTCCACTTCGCCGCGCACTCTCACCATCCCTGGCCGGACGTGACCCGCGACGCGCAGCTTGAAGCCTGGGACGACGCGGCGCGGCTCGCCGATTTGAAATGGGATCGGGTCTTCGGAGAGGTCACGAACGAGGCGCAGGGGCACATCGCCACGACCCTGGACCTTCCCGCCCCGGAGCAGATCGCCTTCGCGCCGAACACTCACGAATTCGTGGTCCGGCTGCTCTCCTGTTTCCCGCCGGCCCAAAGGCTCAAGGTACTCACCACCGACTCCGAGTTCATGAGCTTCTCGCGACAGATCGCCCGTCTCGAAGAGGACAACCTCATCGATGTCGTTCGGATTCCAACCGAGCCCTTCGCGACGTTCGCGTCACGCTTCATCGAGGCCGCACGAAAGCAACCTCACGATCTCGTCTTCTTCAGCCAGGTCTTCTTCAATTCCGGTTTCGTGGTCCGAGACCTCGAGGCCATCGTGGCGGCGACGCCTTCAAGCGCCATGGTGGTCGTTGACGGCTATCACGGCTTCTTCGCGATTCCCACGAGCCTGAAGCGGATCGCGGATCGCATCTTCTTCACCGCCGGCGGGTACAAGTACGCGCAGAGCGGCGAAGGCGTCTGCTTCTTGAGCGTGCCGCGAGGTTTTGACCGCCGACCCCTCAACACCGGCTGGTTCGCGGGCTTCGGCTCGCTCGAGAGCGGCGAGTTCTCGCGGGTGGCCTTTTCAAACGACGGCTTCCGTTTCATGGGGGCGACGTTCGACCCGGTCGGGCTCTACCGGTTCAATGCGGTCGCGCGCATGCTGAAGGCCAAAGGCCTCACGATCGACTCCATCGACGTTCACGTAAAGGCACTGCAGCAGTTGTTCCTCGACCGGATCACGGCGAAGACCGACGCCGCGATTTCCGCGAAAGACCTCATTGCCCCCGCGGACGGCGTCCTGGGCCTTGGCCACTTCCTCTCGTTCAGGCGCGACGATGCCCAGGCGATCGCCGACCGGCTGGCCGCGAGGAACGTGATCGTCGACCACCGCGGCGATCGCCTCCGGATAGGCTTCGGCCTGTATCAGGATGCCGCGGACGTGGAAGCGCTCGTGGCTCATCTTTAGACCGCACCGGGAGACCCCAGAATGAACGAAAAGCCCAGGATCCTCGTCTTCGCCGGCAGCGCGCGCGAAGCCTCTCTGAACAAAAAACTGGCTCGGGTCGCCGCTAGGGCGGTGAACGAGCTGGGCGGTGAGGCGACCTTCATCGATCTGCGCGATTACCCGATGCCGATTTACGAGGGCGACCTCGAAACGCGGGAAGGTATGCCCGCGAAGGCCCGTGAACTGCGCGAACTCTTTGTGGCCCATCCCGCGTTCCTGATCGTCTCCCCGGAGAACAACGGGTCGATGCCATCCCTCCTCAAGAACGCGATCGACTGGCTGAGCCGCGATGTCGACGGGCGAAGCGGCCTCGAGCCTTATCGCGGAAAAGTTGTGGCACTGATGGCGGCCTCTCCGGGTGCTTTCGGGGGTGTGATGGCCCTCGGGCATCTACGGCAATCCCTGGTCAAGCTCTTCGCCCACGTCATCCCGGACCAATTCCCCCTTCCGAAGGCGGATCAGGCGTTCGCGGAGGACGGCTCCCTCACCCAGGCCTGGCAGCAGAAGTCGGTTCAGACTTTGGTCCGTCAACTGATCGAAACCACTAAGCGAATGACGGCCTGAACCCAAAAGGCCGCACGCGCCACCACTACCGCAGATAGTCGATCGCCAGATTCGCCATCGCCCGCACACCGGTGATGAGCGCGCCCTCGTCGGCAAAGAACCGCGGAGAATGATTCGCGTAAACGTCCGCAGCGGGCGTCCCTTTGGGTGTAACTCCGAGGAAGAAGAAGATGCCCGGCACCTTCCCTTGGAAGACCGCGAAGTCTTCGGAGGTGGTTGAAGGCCTCACGTCTGGAAGGATCCGAGCACCGCCTACCCGGCGCAACGTCGCGTCCATCTTCGTAGTCAGGTCCGGGTCGTTGTAGGTCAAAGGCGTACCCCGACCGAAAGTCACCTCGGCGGTCGCCCCGGCGCTCTGGGCGATGAGGGTCACGGTCTTCTGGATTTTCTCCATCAATTGCGCGCGCATCCCCTGGTCAAAGGTGCGGAGGGTGCCGAGGAGCTTCGCTTCGCTTGGGATGATGTTCCGGCGATTGCCGCTGTTGAAGGCTCCGATGGTGACGATCGCCGGGGCGATGGTAAGGTCGACCTGACGCGACACTAGGGTCTGAAGGCCGAGAACGATTTGCGACCCGACCACGATCGGATCGACGCCGGCCCAGGGCTGGGCCCCGTGGGTCTGTCGGCCGCGAATGACGATATCGATGGCGTCTGAGGCGGCCATGATGCCGCGCGCGCGCCATGCCAGCGTCCCGGTCTCGTAAGGGAAGACGTGCAATCCGAAGATCGCGTCGACCCTGGGGTTTTCGAGGACGCCTTCTTTCACCATCAGTTCGGCTCCTCCTTCTTCACCCACAGGCGGCCCCTCTTCCGCGGGCTGGAAAATGAACTTCACGCTGCCTCCAAGCTGCGACTTCAGACCGGAAAGCACGTGGGCCGTCCCGAGAAGGATGGCCAGGTGATTGTCGTGGCCGCAGGCGTGCATCACTCCGGTCTTCTGGCCCGCCCAATCGGCCGTGGCCAGAGACCGGAAGGGAAGATCGACTTCCTCCACAACCGGCAGCCCGTCCATATCCGAGCGCAGCGCCACGACCCGGCCGGGTTTGCCACCTTCGAGAAGGGCGACGACACCCGTCTTCGCGACACCCGTCTTGACCTGGAGGCCAAGGGCTCTGAGCTCCTCCGCCACGACCTTCGCGGTGCGCTGCTCGCTGTTGCCGAGTTCTGGATGCTCGTGAAAGTCACGACGCCACGCCACCACTTTCGGGAGAATGGCGAGAGCGGCCTTGTCGATGGCCGTCTGGATCGCGGTTGGGCCAGAAGCGGAAGAGTCGACGCGCCTCTGCGCCGCCTCGCCCGGGGCGGCAACGACCGCGACGGCGAGGCCGAAGCTAAGGAGCGGGGTCGATTTCGGCATTTGGAGCCTCCAAAGCACGGACTCTAACCGCCATGGAATCGACGGGCACATGGAGTCATCGGGTTCGGTGGATTCGGACGAAGAAGCTCACAGGCCCGCGGCCCGAACCGGCCGCCTCTCTGAACCCTCACGGCGGAGCGGGAGGGCGGTGCGCCAGGGATCGCTGATCGACCGGCGAGGGAACCGGCGACGGTCTGCTTCACCCTCCCGACGCGCGCGACGGTCTGATTTTCAGAAGAGGCGCGACCTTTGCTAGCCTCGCTCCTGGACAAGGCGGTCAAGGGAGCCGCAAGACAAAGACATGACCAAGGACACACTGTCGATCACCGACAACCGCACCGGCAAGGTTTACGAGATCCCGATCAAGAACGGGACGATCAACGCGATCGACATCAGGCAGATCAAGACCGGCGCGGAGGACTTCGGCCTCATGTCCTACGATCCCGCATACACGAACACCGCCTCATGCACCTCGCGGGTCACGTTCATCGACGGCGACATCGGCATCCTGAACTACCGCGGTTATCCCATCGAGCAACTCGCGGAACAGTCCAACCACCTCGAGACCAGCTACCTCCTCCTGAACGGCGAACTTCCCACCCGCCCCCAGTACGAGGCGTTCACGGATGACATCACGCATCACACCATGGTGCACGAGAACATCAAGGAGCTGATCGACGCGTTCCGCTACGACGCGCATCCGATGGGCATGGTGATGTCTGTGGTGGCCGCACTCTCGACCTTCTACCCCGAGTCGAAGAAGGTCCGCGACAAGGAAACTCGGCGGAAGCAGATCCACCGGCTGATCGCCAAAATCCCGACCATCGCGGCCTACGCCTTCCGCCACCGCACCGGGCTGCACTACGTCCTGCCCGACAACGAACTCAGTTACTGCGGCAACTTCCTGAACATGATGTTCAAGCGGACTGAAGGCAGCTTCAAGGTGAACCCGGTGCTGGAGAAAGCCCTGGAGGTTCTCTTCATCCTGCACGCCGATCACGAGCAGAACTGCTCGTCCACCGCGATGCGCACGGTGGGCTCGGCCGAAAGCGACCCTTATTCGTCCATGGCCGCGGCCATCGGCGCGCTCTACGGCCCGCTCCACGGGGGCGCCAACGAAGCGGTGTTGCGGATGCTGAACGAGATCGGCAGCAAGAACAACGTGGCGAAGTTCGTGGACGAGGTGAAGACCTCGGGTGGCGACGTGCGCCTCATGGGCTTCGGCCATCGCGTCTACAAGAACTTCGACCCGCGCGCCAAGATCATCAAGAAGATGGCCGACCAGGTCTTCGAGGTGACGGGCCACAACCCGTTGCTCGAGATCGCGGTCGAACTGGAGCGGATCGCGCTAGAAGACGAGTACTTCATCAAGCGGAAGCTGTATCCAAACGTCGACTTCTACTCCGGCATCATCTACCAGGCGATGGGCTTCCCCGTCGACATGTTCCCGGTGCTCTTCGCCATCCCGCGCACCGCCGGCTGGCTTGCGCAGTGGGAAGAGATGATCGAGGACCACAAGGAGCAGAAGATCGCGCGTCCGCGTCAGGTGTACCTCGGCTCGGCCAAGCGGGACTACACGGTGATGTCCAAGCGCGGGTAACCGAAAGATCGATCCGCCTTCAGCTTGTGGTTGGCGCTTCGACCATCTCCCCTCGGCACGCGGCGACGTAGCGGCGGATCGTTTCGGCGAGGCCGAGGTACAAAGCGTCCGCGATGATGGCGTGGCCGATCGAGACCTCGGCGATCTCCGGAACATCTCGGGCGAGGCGTGGAAGGTTGCGGAGATCGAGGTCGTGGCCCGCGTTCACGCCGAGGCCGCAGGCCACGGCAGCTCGGGCCGTGTCGCGGACGCGCGCGAATTCGGCTTCCGCGTTGGCAGCGCCCTGCGCCTCGGCGTAGGGCCCCGTGTAGATCTCGATTCTGCGCACGCCCGTCTTCGCCGCCTCCTCGACCATCGGCGCATTCGCGTCGACGAAGATCGAGGTGCGCACCCCCCGATCGTTCAATCGGGCGATGGCCGGCACGATCGCGGGCGATTCGCGGGGTAGCGCGAAGCCGTGGTCGCTCGTGATCTCACCCGGGGTCACCGGCACGAGCGTGCACTGATCGACGCGGATCTCGCAGGCAAGGGCGATCAGTTCCTCCCGAAGATCGCCTTC
>JAYUUU010000440.1:0-8500 GCA_043754395.1 Vicinamibacteria bacterium | reverse complement strand
GTCACCCGAGCCTGGTCGCCCTTCGCGGCGCCTTTGGGGCGGATGCCCGGAGTCACGATGACAAGGTCGTCGCCCACACTCTCCCGGATCAACCGGACCTCGTGAGGCGAGCACACCACTCCATCTATCCCTGAATCCCGGGCCAGCGTCGCGAGCTGGCGCACCGTATCCATCACCGTCCCGCGAGCACCCGTTTCCTTGAGGCTCTCGTCGGTGTGTGAGGTGAGGACCGTAACGCCCAGGAGTTGAGTTCCTTCAGCCGGAAGCGCCGAGGCGGCGGCCTCGAGCATCGCCCGGCCACCCGACGCGTGCAGGGTCACAAAGAAGGCGCCAAGCTGCGCGGCCAAACCAACGGCCTTCGCGACCGTATTCGGGATGTCATGGAACTTGAGATCGAGAAACACCCGGCCACCGCCCGCTACGATGGTTCGCACCACATCAGGCCCCTCCGCGGTGAAGAGTTCCTTGCCGACCTTGAACATGCCGACGTGAGGTCCGAGTTCGTCGACGAGCCGCAACGCGCGTTCACGGGAGTCGACGTCAAGCGCGACGATGAGACGTTCTTTGGGCTTCATGGCCTCTTTATCTTGCCCTACCGGTCGCGTCCTGTCTTGGCCGACCCGGTTAAAGTTTCGCGGTGCGCGCGTCCACCCTCGTCTCCGTGGTGCTCTCGATCGTCTTCCTGACCCCGGCTTGCGGTCTGCTGTTCCGCTGCGGCTGCAAGACGCTTTGGGCCGGAGCAGAGAAGATGTGTTCGATCAACATTGGCCCACCCCCTCCGTGCCCGTGGTGCGAGAACCTGGGTCTCGGCATGATGGGCTCGGCCCTCGCCATCCTCCCCGTCGTCATACCGTGGGCCGCGGCCGGCCAACGTCGCCTGCCGGTCTGGACTCCCTTCGCCCTCATCCTCCCGGGGTATCTGTTCGCCGGATTGATAACGTTCCTTCTGACCGCCTATCCACATTTCCTCATCAAGGGTCTGCGCGGAATGATGGGCTTGCCGGCTGGACCCCTCGGTTGAGCGGTCCGCGGGAACGCTTGTCTCGACGCACCCGCGGCCTGCGACATTTCGCGCGTTCGATCTGAAGAACCTCCGTCAACGACGATGATCTCGTCGGCTCCTCGCGCCGACTGAATCGCGACTGCGATCGACGCCTCTTCGTTCAGCGCGGGTATGACCACGCTGATCGCGGGCGAACGAGCGCTCACGCGCGTTTGAGAAGGGCGACGGCCTTGCGAATCATCCGCTTGAGGCCGGGATCGATGTCCATCGCCAGGGCCTCGTCGACACCAAACCAGCGCAGCGGTGGGCCGCTGAGATTGGCGGAGGGATCCTCGGAGGCTTCAGACCGAAGAGGCTCGGAAGGATCGGCCACAAAGAGGTACCGAAGATCGAGGTGTTCGTGCTCGGACTCGTTTTTCCGCGCGGGAATCATGTGGATGTCGACGTCGAGAGGACGTGGTGCTGTCGGATGCAATCTCGGCACGAGACCTGTTTCCTCGGCCACCTCGCGGGCCGCGACATGTTCGCCGAAGGTCTCGCCCGCCTCGCCATGGCCGCCCGGTTGAAGCCAGCGGTGAAGCTTCACGTGATGAAGGAGGAGAACCTGTGAGCCGTCCTCGGACATAACCAGTCCCGAACCGGTGAAATGCCCGTCTGAGATCGCGCGATTGAAGGGATCCTCGTGGCGTTTCGCGAACTCGGCCATGCGGGCCCGATCTCGCTCCTCGCGAGGTTCGGACGAAACGTGCGCGGTGAGGGTCGCTTCGAGACTCATCGACGCGATTGTAAGCGCGTCGCAAATCGATCAGGCCCCTTCGGCCCGAAGGAGAGGCTCAGGCGACGACGTAGGCCTGCGGAGGACGTCGCGGACGCAGCACTCGATAAACCACCCAGCCGAAGAAGGCCAGGATTGTGAAGGGAAGAGCGATGATCGCAAGGGGAAGGAGAAGCACGGCCAGCCAGAACATCCCCTTCGCGAAGACCTTGGCAAGGCCGCCGAGGATCCCGGCCACGATCTGGAACGGGATCACGAGCAGTGAGGCCGCCACGCCGAAGGTCACCTTCAGCAGGAACAGCGGTATCAGAACGAGCGAACTGACCGCCGCGAAGAACATCAGGCCCAGGATGAGCAGTGTGGTCATGGAATTTCCCCTATCTATCGCAGTAACGGAGAGCGCCCCCCTCGAGTTCCCGCCAGTTCAAAGAAAGGGGTCGCGCGGGCGGGCCTATGATCGACGAATGGAAGTCATCGGTCGGATACTCGAAGACCTGAAAGAGTTGGTGGTGCGGGAATCGCCCTCCGACGACGCCGATCGCGTAAGTGCCGTAGCCGCATGGATCTGTGGCCGTTTGAACCGCGACGGCGAGGTGGCCCGACCGGTCGCGTGTCCTCCGCGGGGAGATGCCGTCGTCGCAGTCATGGGGGATGAGGGTGGAGGGCGGGCCAGCACGCTTCTCCTTGGCCACATCGATACGGTCTGGCCGGTCGGGACTCTCGTTGAACTCCCTTTTCAGAATGAGCTCGGCGTCCTGCGCGGGCCGGGAGTCTTCGACATGAAGGCAGGCGTCGCCGTGGCACTTCAGGTTTTCGATCGGCTGCGCGCGCGTCCATCGCTACCGCGCGTGACGTTGCTTCTCGTACCCGACGAAGAGATCGGCAGTGCCGCCTCTCACGACCTCCTCATCGATCTCGCCCGGAAGCATGACCGCGTTCTCGTCCTCGAACCCTCGGCCGCGGGCGGCGCAGCGAAGGTCGCGCGGAAAGGCACCGGACTCTTTCGTATGAAGTTCAAGGGCATTCCCTCGCACGCCGGCCTCGATCCTGAGAAGGGCGCCTCGGCGCTCACGGCGATGGCCGAATTCATCCTCGACGCGCCGAAGTTCGCGAGCGTCGAGCACGGCACGACGGTCACGCCGACGATCGCCTCCGCGGGCGCCAAGATGAATGTCGTGCCGGAGAACGCCGAGGTCGCGCTGGATTGCCGCGTTTGGACGGCGTCCGAGCCCGATCGGGTCGAGCGCGAGTTGCGAGGGTGGCGGCCGCGCGACCCGCGGGTCAACGTCGTCGTCGAAGGTGGCTTCGATCGTCCGCCCCTCGCCGAGACCGACGCTTCGCGCGCGCTTTTTGGTACCGCGCAACGGATAGCCGCGGAGCTTGGTTTTGAACTGCGTGGCGAGCGCGTCGGCGGGGCCTCGGATGGGAATCTCACCGCGGCCGCCGGAGTTCCGACTCTTGACGGCCTCGGCCCCATGGGCGATGGCGCTCACGCCCGTCACGAGCACGTTCTTGTCGCGGATCTTGCCCGACGGGTCGACCTGATCGAGCGCCTGGTTCTGAGTTAACGAGCCGCTTCGAACTTACGCCGCATCGCCGCGCTGAGCGGCTTTTTGCTCATCGTCTCGAGGTCCACGACGACCACGACGTTCCTTGCCTTGAAGAGAACGGTTCTCCCGCGCCGCGCCTCGTAGGCAAGAGTTATCGACGTCCGCCCTACTTTGTCGACGCGGAGCCCGACATCGATGGTGTCGCCGTGACGGATCGGCTGGACGAAATCGGCCTCGAAATGCACGGTTGGGAAACCGGTGCCGCTCGCGATCACTTTGGCGTAGGCCGGCCCGATCCGCGCGTTGAAGAAGGCCTCGAAGGCGTGATGGCAAAGGTCGACGAGTCGCGGGTAATAGGCCGTCCCGGCGGGATCGACATCGTGGAACATGATGGGCGTTCGAAGCGCGAATCCTGTCCGATGGCGCAACGCAGGTCGGGGTTTGGGCAGGGTGGGCATCTCGTGTCGTGCCCATTCTTACAACAACCGGCCCTTAGACCCCCCGGGTCAATGGCAGAATGCGCAACAATCGTGGCTGTTCCGCTTCTCGAGCGCCTTGGACTCGCCCGCCCTGAACTGCGGGGCTGGGTTGCCTACGACTGGGCCAACTCCGCGTTTATGACTTCGATTGTGCAGGTGTTTCAGATCTACTTCGCGCGCGTTGCCGCTAATGGCCTCACGAAGACCGAGTCCGGCGCGCACTTCTACGCGGCCACCGCCATCGCCGCCTTGATCGTGGCCGTCATTGGCCCATTTGTAGGCGCGCTCGCGGATTTCTCCGGGACGCGCAAGCGGATCATGGGAATGTTCGTCGCCATCGGCGTCGGCGCTACGCTGGGCATCGCGTTCGTGGGCCCGGGTGAATGGAAGGCGGGACTGTTCTGGTATGGGCTTGCGAATGTGGGCATCGCGGTGTCTTTCATCCTGTACGACTCGCTGCTGCCGCACGTCGCGAAACCGGAAGAGGTCGACCTCGTCTCTTCCGCGGGCTACGCGTTTGGGTATCTCTCCGGCGGTCTCGTTCTTGCGTTGAACCTCCTATGGATCGCGAACCCCGAGGCCTGGGGCTTTGCCGATGCGGGTTCGGCCACGCGCGCGTCCTTCGCGTTCGCGGCGCTCTGGTGGGCTGTCTTTTCCATACCGCTCTTTCGCATCGTCCCCGAACCGCCCCCGAGTGGTGATGGACATGGAGTTCGAAGGTCGCCCCTCAAGGCGCTCACCGCCACCATCGACTCGCTGCGCACGACGTTCCGCGACCTGCGGCGCTACCGCGAAGCGTTCATGATGATGGTGGCCTTCCTCGTCTACAACGATGGCGTCAACACTGTCATCAAGGTCGGGGCCACCTACGGCACCGAGATCGGAATCCCCGAGGCCCGATTGCTCCAGGCCATCCTGGCCGTTCAGTTTATCGGATTGCCCTTCGCTTACTTCTACAGTCGGATGTCCTCGAAGATCGGCACGCGCCAGGCTATCTATGTCGCCCTCGCCACCTACTTTGTGATCTGCGTCGTCGGGTACCTGATGACCGAGACCTGGCACTTCTTCGTGCTGGCGGCGCTGATCGGCACCGCGCAGGGCGGGGCGCAGGCTCTTTCGAGGTCCTTGTTCTCAAGCCTGATTCCGAAAGAGAAGTCCTCCGAGTTTTTTGGTTTTTACGGCATCGGTGAACGCTTCGCAGGGATCATGGGCCCGGCGCTCTTCTGGGTGATGGTCACTCTCACCGGATCAAGTCGCGGCGCGATCCTCGGCCTCGCGCTCTTCTTTGTGGTCGGCGGGTATCTATTGTCCCGGGTGGATGTCGAACGCGGCCGCGCGCTCATCGTCTCCGAGCGCGACGGCGGTGCGCGGGCTTAAGGCACGCAGACTTCTCCCGCCGCTGGCCCGATTCGCAAGGCGGTCAGGAGACCCGCGGCGTCCACGGTAACGCGAACATCCAGCCTTCCCTTGTCGCAGTTGAGGCGCAGGGTCCCGCTGTCCGGTCCGCCGTTCATGAGACTTCCCGCTACGCACGCGCCGTAGACCCTCGACGCCTCGATCTGCGCCACAACATCAGCGGGCGCGCTCAGGGAAATCAGCGACTCGCTCATCCGCTCGCCTTGATTGATCGCGCGGACCAGAGCTGCGACCGCCTTGTCAAACCCAGCACTCGGAGGAAGGATCGACGAGGCCTCGAGATACTGAACCGTGGGAGGGAGCGTCGGCGCCAATGTCACCGCGAGCCGTACCTGGCCTCTTTCGCAGGCCAGGGACCACCGGCCGCGAAGTGCGTTCTCGGCTTCGATATCCGCCTCGGCACGACAAACGCCGTGCTTCTCACGCAGTACCGCGAACTGCTTGCGCCGACGATCCAGAGACCGGTCGAGCAGAAGATTCATCGCCGCGATCTTCTCGAGGCCGTCATCGCTCCAGTCCTTAACCAGCGTGTCGACCGCTGCCTTGATCCTGAGCAGCTCCGGTCCGGGCTGAGGAACGCGCGGGTTCAGGGCGCCAGTGCGGGCGAGCGCTTCGAGAGACTCATTCACCGCGCGTCCCGGGCCTGCGTAGGTCCCATTCGCGAGCGCCACGATGCCGACACCGTATTCGGGAAGCCAGCGCATCTGCGAACCGTAGCCGGGCAAGCCGCCGGAATGGGCCACGATGTTTCCGAAGCGACAGCTCTGAGTGGAGGCGAGTCCAAAGGCATAACCGCCCGAGGAAAGATTGAGCGGCGACGTGACGGAGGCTCGAAGTGCGGTGGACCGGTAGGGCGAGTGCGCGACCTGCATCTCGCGCAACGAAGCGCGCTTGAGCGGGCCATTGTCGTCGCCGTCGCGCGATGGGTACGCGGAGAGATACAGGCTGACGAGTTTCGCGAGGTCGGGCACGGATGAGTACAGGCCGCCCATGATCCCGTAGGCGCCATCAGCGAGAGGTGTCTCGGCCACCCACTTGCCCTCGATGCGGCCATAGCCCCGCGCCAGAAGGTCGCCCGCCACCGCCTGGGTGTCCCACTTTGTCTGAGCCATGCCGAGGGGTTTGAGGAACTCGCGGTCGATGAAGTCTCGGGCCCGCATTCCGGAAACACGGGCGATCACCTGACCGAGGATCGCGAAGCCGGTGTTGGAGTATTCGTAGCCCATCCCCGGCGCTTGCGAGAATGGGAAGCCGGCTCGCATCCATTGCGACAGTGTGGCGTCGGTCTCGGCGAGCTGCCGGTCGCCCCATGGGTTGTCTTCGGGGAAGCCCTCGGAGTGCGTCAGCAGATGACGGACCGTGATGACGGGCGAATCCGTCGTCGGGTAGGGCAGCGTCGCAAGCTCTGGGACGTAGCGGGAGACCGGGGCATCGAGCGAGAGCCGGCCCTGGTCGCGCAGTTTCATGATCGAGAGAGCGGCGAAGTTCTTGGTCATCGACGCGATGCGAAACACGCTGTCCGGCATGGCCTTGGCGTTTGAGGGGACATCGCGGGCGCCGGTAGCTCCGGAATGGACAAGCGCTCCGTCGATAATCACGCCCCATGCGACCGCGGGCGCGCCACCGCTCTCGGCGAAGTTCAGGAAGGCCCGGTCGATCTCCGGAAAGGCCCGCGAGAGTTTCGTGACCCGATCCGGGTCGGCGAAACGAGCTTGAGGCACGCGGTTCGCCGTGGGTCGGGGCGAAGGCTTAGTCGTGGGCGCTTTCTTCGGAGGCGCGGATGCGGTCTGAGCGTCGCCGGGAGATGAGGAAAGCAGGCAGGTAAGGACGACGAGGGCGATGGTCGGTCGGGATCGCTTCATCATCCCGACATGCTACCGGGAGACGGTGCGGCCCTACTGACTGAACGACTTCAGCGCGTCAAGAACCGTATCGATGTCCTTCGTGGTGTGATCCGCGGAAACCTGAAAGCGGATCTCCTCGTCGCCCTTGGGTACCACGGGATAGGACAGGCCGGTGGACAGGATCCCGTTCGCGAAGAGATGCTTCACGAGCGCCTGCGTTTTCGGTGTATCGCGCACCACGAGCGGCGTCACTGGATGCTCGCCGCGGATGGTTTCGAAACCGAGGTTGATCAGACCCTTCTCGAACTTCGCGGTCATCGCGCGCAGGTGGGTGAGGAGTGCGAGGCCCTCTGGCGAATCGAGGATATCGACCGCGACCTTGGCGGCGGCGGCCTCGGCCGGCGTGATGGGGTTTGAGTAGATGTACATCATCGAGGTTTCGCGCAGAAAGTCGATGAGGGTTCTGGGCCCCGCGACATAACCGCCATTGACGCCGAAGGCTTTCCCAAGTGTTCCCACGAGAACGTCAACGGGAGGGCAGCCCGTGAACTCCTCGGTGCCGCGACCCGTGGACCCGAAGGCGCCCACACCGTGCGAATCGTCGACCACGAGCACCGCGTTCTCCGGGAAACGCGCGTCGAACTTCCGCACCACGGCTTCGATCTCAACCAGCGGAGCGTGATCGCCGCGCATACTGAAGATGCCGTCGGTGACGACCACCGCACGTTTGGCCCCGCTGTCGGCGGCTTTGGTCAGCGCGGCTTCGAGGTCGGCCACCTGGTTATGCTTGTAGACGTACTTCTCTTTCGGCCGGGCGAGGCGCATCGCGTTGATGATGCAGTTGTGGTTCAGCTCGTCGGAGATGAGTGCGGTGTCGGCCGTAATCAGAGGCACGATGGTGGAAACGATTGCCGCGTAGGCGGACGAGAAGATCATCGCGGCTTCGCGGCCGTGGAACGCGGCGAGCCGGGCTTCGAGGGCGACATGAGGTTCGTAGGTTCCGCTGATGAACCGAACCGCGCCCGGTCCGCAGCCAAACCGGGCAACCGCGGCCTCTTCCGCCTGAACTACCTCCGGGCGCAGGCCCATGCCGAGATAGTTGTTCGAGTTCATTTTCAGGAAAGGCTTTTGGCCCTGGCCCTGCAGGAGATAGCGAGGCCCATGGCCGTCGCGCGGGGGCACCACGTCCACGATCACGACTTCGTGGCGTTTGCTCGAACCCCGGTCGTCAATGACCGCGATCTCGGTTTCAAGTGTCTGGGCGAGGCGATTAACAGGCATGACGCGTTCCTAGGTGATGCGCGCCCGAAGTTTGGTCAACATGTCGTCGACCATCGCCGAGAGTGTGAACTGCGGCGCGAAACCCCACTCGGCGCGGGCCGCCGAGCAGTCGAGCGAGTTCGGCCACGAATCGGCGATGCCCTGGCGGACGG
>JAYUUU010000439.1:0-6632 GCA_043754395.1 Vicinamibacteria bacterium | reverse complement strand
GGCGGCGGGGGTGACTCTGGCTCTCATCCTTCTCGCGGGTGGCCGGAACATCGCCCTTTTCGGAAACACGCTGATGCCAGGGCCCTACGGCTGGCTCTTCGATCACGTCCCGCTTTTCACCCGGACCCGCATCCCGGAGCGGTTTGGGCTTTTCGCCATGCTTCCCATCGCCCTGCTCGCCGCTCGGGGCATCGACCTTCTGGCCCGCGACCGCCGGGTCCTTCATATCGGTCTGGCGCTTTTCCTCTTCGCAGAGCACGCTCAGCGTTTCCCATGGGCCGATACCCTTCCCACCGGTTCAAGCGTCCCCGCGGTCTACACGTGGTTGCGGGAAAGCGACGCAAAAGGCGTCGTTGAGGCGCCGATCCACGGCGAGGGGCTTGTGCGCATGGAGTCGGTGGACATGTACTTCCAGCTTTTCCACCACAAACCGGTGATCGCTGCCTACGTCTCGTTTCCGCCGCTGCTGACCCGGATCCTGCGACAGGTGGCCGCCGAACTTCCCTCACTAGAAGCCCTCGAGACGCTCTTGCTCGCGGGGGTCGACACCATCGTTTACCACCAGGAAACGCCGCTCCCCGCCAAAGAGTGGATCGACGCCGAGGCAAAGGGCGAGATCGAGAGACGCGGTTTGTTTCCCCGCGCGGCCTACTGGCTTCGGCCCGCCGGCACGGACGTGGTTTTTCGTGTCCCATCGATCAAGACCTCGCCGGTCGCGCTCCCGCCTGAAGCGCCTCTGCGCCGAGCGATGTCACCGACTTGGCGATATCGCGCGTCTTCCGGCCGCGCGGGCCTGGCCGCGGATGGCGACCCTGATTCCCAGTGGATCGTCGAAGACACAATCGCCGGTGGTGAATCGTTCGAAATCGGTTTTGGCGGCGAGGACGTGGCCCTCGCGGCGGTCGCCATGCCTCTGACGAGACGGGACATTCTTCCCACGCGGTTCGTGGTCGAAACGCGGGACCGCGACGGGAACTGGAGCCCGTTCGCCTCCTTCGGTCCCGCCGAGCAGCGCGCGCTGGTCTTTGACCTGATGCGCTCGCCGGGCCGAGTCGTCCTCACGCTTCGCGGAGAAAACCGCAGGGCAACAGGCCTCAGGCTCGTGGCGGGCCCGGGCGCCCGCTCGTTCGACGGATGGCGATTGGGGGAGGTTGAGGTCCTCGTACGCGCGGGCGGATAGAGTAGCGGCGGAGAGTGCCCCATGAGCTTTGATATCGACCTTCCCGACCTGCGCGTGCGACCCGGCAGCAGAGTACGTCTCAAGTCCATCGACACCGATTCCACCGGCTCGTACGAGTCGAAGGAGATGGCGAAGAAACATCTCCAGAAGGGCGTCCTTGAACTGCGCCGGATGCAGGAGATGCTGTACGCCCAGGATCAGCAGGCCCTGCTTCTTGTCTTCCAGGCCATGGACGGCGCCGGCAAAGACTCGACGATCGAACATGTCATGTCCGGCGTGAACCCCCAGGGTTGCCAGGTGTTCTCGTTCAAGTCGCCCTCATCTGAGGAGATCGATCACGACTTCTTGTGGCGCACCGCGAAATGCCTGCCGGAGCGCGGGCGCATCGGTATCTTCAACCGTTCGTACTACGAGGAGACGCTCGTGGTGCGCGTTCACCCCGAGTATCTCGAGAAGCAGCGCCTGCCGCGGGACCTTGCGACCGACCGGATCTGGGACCACCGCTTCGAGGACATCCGGAACTGGGAGAAGTACCTCACGAGGAACGGCACGGTGATCCGCAAGTTCTATCTCCACGTCTCCAAAGATGAGCAGAAACGGCGCTTCCTCGCCCGTCTCGAGGAGCCCGAGAAGAACTGGAAGTTTCAGGCGGGCGACGTGAAGGAGCGGGCCCTGTGGGACGACTACCAGCGCGCTTACGAAGACATGCTCGGGGCCACCAGCACCGCGTATGCGCCGTGGCACGTCATTCCCGCCGACCACAAGTGGTTCGCGCGCCTCGCCGTGGCCGACATCGTTATCGACACTCTGCGCTCCATGAAGCTGCACTATCCCAAACTTTCAAAGGAAACCCGGGCGGGTTTAGAGGCGGCGAAGCAGTCACTGGAAAGCGAATAGTTTATGGAAGCCGGTCTTGACCGCGCGTCAGAAGAGAGGATCCTTCGCGCCGCGGAAAGCGTCATCGACGAGGCAGTCGCGTTCACCCAGGAAATGATCCGGATCCCCACGGTCAACCCGCCGGGGGAGTTCTACGAAGACGGGGCCCGTTGCATCGGAAGGTGGCTCGCGAAGTCCGGTTTCACGTCCGAGTACATCGCGGCCGAGGGAGAGGCCGAGCACACCGCGAAACATCCGCGCGTGAACGTCATTGGCCGTCGTGAGGGTAAGAACCCGGGCAAGACGCTCCACATGAACGGCCACTTCGACGTCGTGCCCGCGGGAAGAGGCTGGACAAAGGACCCCTTCGGCGCCGAGATCGAAGGCGGCAAGATCTACGGCCGCGGAACCTGCGATATGAAGGCGGGCATCGCCGCGGCGCTCTTCGCGACCGAGGCATTGCGCCGCTCCGGTGTCGAGACGAATGGGGCCATCGAGATCAGCGGCACGGTGGATGAGGAGAGCGGGGGATACGCGGGTGTCGCCTATCTGTGCAAGACGGGGCGGGTCACCGCAGCCAACACGCATTTCGCGATCATTCCCGAGCCGCTCAACGTCGACCGCATTTGTGTCGGCCATCGAGGCGTTTACTGGTTCGATGTAGTGACGCATGGCCGCATCGCCCACGGCTCGATGCCCTACCTAGGACACAGCGCCATCGACGACATGGGAGCGATCCTTGAGGCGATTCGCACCGAGCTTCAGCCCGAACTCGCGAAGCGTCTTACGAAGGTTCCGGTGGTGCCGGAGCGGTCCCGTCGCGCGACGCTGAACGTCAACACGATGAGCGGCGGGCAGGTGGGCGAGGATGTGCAGAGCCCGTGCGTGGCCGACCGGGCGCACGCGATCTTCGACCGGCGTTTTCTACTCGAGGAAGGGTTTGAGGCCACCAAGGCCGAGGTCGAGCGACTCCTCGAAACGGTGAAGGCCCGTGTGCCCGGAATGCGCTACGACCTCACCGACCGCATGGTCGTTTATCCGACCGCCACCCCCGAGAACTCCCCGGTCACCCAGTCGCTGCAGAGTGCGATCCGGCGTGTCCTCAACAAGGAAGCGCAAATCATCGCGAGCCCGGGAACGTACGACCAGAAACATTTCGATCGTATCGGTCACATTCCCCACACCGTCGCCTATGGTCCGGGCGTTCTCGATCTCGCGCATCAGCCCGACGAGTGGGTGAGCATCGACGACCTCAAGAACGCAATCGCGGTCCTCGCCCTCGCCTCCGTCAAACTCTTGAACCACTAAGTCCACGGCTCTGTGAAATCGCTTTCAGAGCTTGACAGGACTATCGAACCTGAGCGCATAACATCGCCGACCCATGATCCAACGATTCACTGCTTTTTCACTTCTCACCCTCATCACGGTTCCGGTGTTCGGCCAGGCGCCCGCCACGCCTTCGCCCACTCCAGCACTTCGATCGAACACCACGGTCGAGGTTGAAGCGACCACCGACGACGAGACGATCTCGCTCGGCGCGATCGGCCGCGACATCGATCTCAAACGGATTCCGTTCTCGCTGAGTGTGGTTCCCTCCCGCACCCTGCGCGACGCGGGCGCGCGCCAGCTCTCGGACGGCCTCACCGGCGCCTCGTCGGTGAATGTGGTTTCGGGATTCGGAATCTTCGACCTCTTCTCCGTGCGCGGTTTCGATTCGCTCACGAGCGGTCTCGTGATGATCGACGGCGTGCGCGAGCCCGAATCGACGTTCCTGCCCGCCTACAACATCGAGCGCCTGGAGATTCTCAAGGGACCTTCAGGCTTCGCGGCCGGGCCCGATGCTGCTGCCTCCACCGTGAACGTCCTGCGCAAGCAGCCGCTCGGCCGCAGCTTCGCGGCCGCGGGCGGGCGCTTCGGAACATTCAATTCCTATGACGTGGACGCCGACCTCGGCGCATCGAACGAAGACGCCTCCTTCGCAGGCCGGCTGCCCCTCTTCGCGCGCGGGTCCGATGGTTTCCGTGATCGTGAGAACAAACAGTGGGGCCTCAATCCGGGGATCCGGATCGCGCGGCCCGGGGGCCTCATCGCGGTGGCGAACTACGAGCGTCTCCGCAGCGAGTTCATTCCCGATGTGGGCCTGCCGCTCCTCAACGGCGGCGTGCCGAATGTATCGCGCGAAAACAATTATCAGACGCCCTTTGATTTCTCCGAGCAGGACGTCGACCGCGCGCGCGTGCGTCTCGAGAAGAGGGTGGGCGACCGCACCGTCCTCAAGAACCTCACCTACTTCACACGACTGCGCTGGAAGAGCGACGGCACCCTCTTCGTCGGCGCCTTCGTGGACCCCCGGGCCGGCGGCGCCATCACCGCGCGCACCTTGACTCTTCTCGAAGACGATCAGCGCCTGTCCGGCAATCGCTTCTGGCTCGAGAGCGAACGCGCCGCCGTTTCGTCCACCCATCGTCTCACCGTGGGCGCCGAGTTCTACGAACTCGCCGACGAGTACAGTCTCGACGTCGCTCTGCTCCCCATCATTGGTATCGATCGTCCGATCGAGACCGCGACGAAGCCCTTTTTTCTGATTCCCGGCTACTCGCTGCGCGCCGACGCGAAGAACCGCGTGCTTTCGGGTTTCGCTTTCGATGAAGCTTCGTTGGGTTCGAAGGTTCAGGCCCTCGCGGGTGTCCGCGTGGACTCCTTCGACTTCACCGAGGACGCTTTCCGGATCGACAAGTCGTGGACTCGTGTCTCGCCCTTCGTGGGCGCGAGCGTTGAACTCAACCCTCAGGCCCGCGCGTTTGCGGCCTTCTCTCGCGGTTTCTCTCCGGCGTCCACCCTGGCCCTCGGCTCGAAGGAGCCCGAAGAGACCCAGCAGGTCGAAGGCGGTCTGCGTTTCGTGAGCGAGAACGGACGCGTTCGTGCATCAGTCACCGGGTTCGAACTGAAGCGGAACGACATCACCATCCCGGATGGCTCCGGCCAGCCGCGTCCCACCGGCGACCAGCGTTCCCGCGGTTTCGAGGTTGAGACGAGTTTCGATCGTGAGCGCGGAGGTGTTTCCTTCAACTACTCCTACACCGACGGGATCCTCACCCGCTTCCGCGAGTTCGGCATCATCGGTATCGATCCGCGCACGTTCCAGCCCATCCAGGGCGTACTCGATCGGTCGGGCAACGGCTCGCCTTTTGCGCCCAAACATCTCTTCTCCGCCCGGGTGAGATTCGATATGGGCAAGGGCGTGCTTGCCACCGCGGCCTTCCGCGCGAACTCCGAACAGTTCATCTCCGAGGACAACGCGTTCGCGATTCCCTCCGCCCAGTTCGTGGACGCCGCCCTCTCGTACACCCGCGGCAAGGCCCGGATCTCGTTTATCGGCGACAATCTGCTCGACGAAAAGACGTTCACAAGGGGTTACGCGTCCTATTCCGTGCTGCCCGTGCAGCCGCGTCGCCTGAGTGTCCGTCTCGATCTGCGCTACGACCGAAAACGTTCGTAGCTTAAGTCGGCGTTTCAAACCGTCCCCCTCGCGAAAGGAAGAAGCCAGTGGTTTCCCCCGCCAGTCCTGAGTTCCAGTCTCGTCTCGATGCCCACGTCCGCGAAATGGTCGCCTTTCATTTCTCGGACGAGACGGGGAGTCCGTTCTGGCTGGACTTCAAGAAGAAACTCGACTTCGACCCTCGCGAGCGGGTCAAGGGCTTCGCCGACCTGCCGGTCCTGGGCTTCTTTCAAGACGAGTGGCTGCGCTGCAAGGAGCCGCGGATCTTCGTGCCCAAGGCCTTCAAGGACAAGCCGATCTATGTCTTTGAAACCGGCGGCAGCACCGGCATTCCGAAATCGCGCATCAACATCGAAGACTTCCGTCTCGACTACTCCGCTTTCAGCGAAACCCTTCCCGAGAAGTTCTTCCCCAAGGGATCGGATTGGCTCGAGGTAGGACCCTCGGGTCCGCGCCGCTTGAGACTCGCCATCGAACACCTCGCCCAGGTGCGCGGCGGTATTTGCTACATGGTCGACCTCGACCCGCGTTTCGTCATCAAGCTCATCAAGTGGGGCGAGATGGCGATGATGGAGCGGTACAAGCAGCACGTCATCGACCAGGCCCTCACCCTCATCAAGGCGCACTCGTCGATCAAGTGCCTCTTCACCACGCCGAAACTCCTCGAAGCGTTGTGCGAAAAGATCTCGCTCGAGAAGGCTGGGATCACCGGTGTCTTCTGCGGCGGCACCGAAATGACGCCGCAATTCCACCGCTTCGCGGTGGAGGAGCTGTGCGGTCCGAACGTCCACTTCGCGCCCACGTACGGCAACACGCTCATGGGCCTTGCGGTCGGAAAGCCGCGTGTGCCCGAGGACAAGTACGCGGTCATCTACTATCCGCCGGCGCCCCGCGCGATCGTCGAAGTCCTCGATCCCAAGGACACCTCCCGCACCGTGGCCTACGGCGAGACCGGCCGTGTCTGCCTCACCACCATGACGAAGGAGTTCTTCATGCCGCGTTTCCTCGAGCGCGATCAGGGGGAACGCGAGGCTCCAAGTGCCGGGTTCCCGTACGACGGCGTTCGCAACGTCCGCC
>JAYUUU010000438.1:0-3796 GCA_043754395.1 Vicinamibacteria bacterium | reverse complement strand
TTCTTCGTGTCAGCGGAAAGTTCGGGGGCGAAAAACGACCGCCCGTCGAGACCCTTCGCCTCGGGTGTCTTCGCCGCGGTTGCGGCCTTCGCCTTTTCCGGCCGGAGATACGTGTCGTACCACCTCACGTATCGCTCGTACCGGTCCTTCTGATAGCTCGGCGTGCGAATGCCGTGGTTCTGCCCCGGGTAGATCACGAGCTCCGTCGGCACGCCCTGACGGCGGACCGCCTGATACATCTGTTCGGTGTTGAGAAGCGGGACGTTCATGTCCGCTTCGCCGCAGAGGAAGAGCGTCGGTGTCTTGATCTGATCGGCCTTGAAGAAAGGACCCGAGAGCTTGAGATAAGCCTCGGGCGCCTTCCACGGCAGGCCCAGCTCGGCCTCGTATTCGTACTGATAGTGGTCCGTGCCGTAGCCCGCGATCATGTTCGAGATCGAAGCGCCCGATGTCGCGGCCTTGAAGCGCGTGGTCTTCGAGATCACGTAGTTCGTGAGTATGCCCCCGTAGCTCCAGCCGCCGACTCCAAGGCGATCGGGATCCGCGACACCGATCGACACCGCATGGTCCACTACCGCCATCACGTCATCGAAGTCGGGTTCGCCCCACTTCGCGAAAAGGGCGTAGGCGAAATCCCGCCCGTAACCGGTGGAGCCGCGCGGATTCCCGGCAACCACCGCGTAACCCTGCGCGGCGAACAGCTGCCATTCGAAACTGAAAGCGGTGGAGTATTGGGACGCCGGCCCGCCGTGGATGCGCAGGATCGTCGGAACCTTCGTTCCCGCCTTGAGGTCGGCGGGACGAAGCAGAAAACCATCCACCATCGTGCCGTCTTTGCTCTTCGCCTTGAAACGCTCGACGCTCACCAGCTTGATGTCCTTGAGCAGGGCGTCGTTCGTTTTGGTCAGGCGACGCACCGCGGTGCCATCGAGGGCTGAGATCTCGGAGGGCAGGGTGGGCTGGCTCTCGAGGAAGGCGATGCGGCCGCCTCGGACGTCGAAGGACTGCACGTCGCGTTCGCCCGCGACGATGCGCTCGATGGCGCCACCGTCCCGGGAAACACGGCCGATGTGGGAGTTGCCGCTGTCCTCGATGGTGAAGAGGATCGAGCGTCCGTCGGTCGTGAAGAGCGGGCTGCCCACGTTGCGGTCGAGCGACTTCGTGAGCGGTTTCACGGCGCCCGTTGCGACATCGATGGTGGAGACATGGCTCGGCCCGTACCACATGTCGGCGACCACACCGCCCGCCACATAGACGATGGTCTTCCCGTCGGGAGACCAGGACGGACGCTCGTCCTCGCTCGGGTTCGTGGTGATCGCCCGCGGCATCTCACCCGCGGCCGGTGCGATCAGGAAGATATTGGAGTCTCGGTTCGTGTCGGGCTCGGCCGAACGATTGCTGACGAACGCGATGGTCTTCCCGTCGGGAGACCAGGACGGCTGTTCGTCGTCATAGGAGCCCGAGGTGATCTGAACCGCGGTCTTGCGCTCAATGTCAAACACGTGAAGGTGCGAGCGAATTTCGCGCAGGTAGCCTGAACCGTCGCGCTTGAACTGAATCCGGTTCGTTACGATGGGCTTGGCGGTCTTTTTGTCGTCGCCCTTCGCTTCCTCCTTCGGATCATCAGGATCCGGATCCGAAACCACGAGGGCCAGCCGCTTCGAATCGGGCGACCACGCGAAGGAATCGACGCCGGTCTTCACGTCGGTGAGACGCGAAGCCTCGCCGCCTGCGCGGGAGAGCAGCCACACCTGGCTCTTGTCACCTTCGCGGCTCGAGAGAAACGCGATCCACTTCCCGTCGGGCGAGAACTTCGGACTTGTCTCCGCCTTCGGCGATGTGGTGAGGCGGACCGGATCGCCGCCTGCGGTCGGAATCAGATAGATGTCCGAGTCGGAGGTGTCCTTCTTGAGGTCCATTGACTTCACCGTGTAGGCCACCTGAGCGCCGTCGGGAGAGAGAACGGGCGATCCGACGGTCTTGAGGGCGAAGAGGTCGTCGACGGAGAGCGGCCGCGGATCTGCGGCGTGGACGAGGCCCGCGTGGAGGAAGAGAGCGGCGGCCGAACCAAGGGAGACAAAACGCATTTATGAAGTCCTTTCGAGGTGTGGAACCGGAATCGTAACCGCCCGGGGACGGTTTCGGCGGAGTGTCTTCGTTGGCCAACCGTGGAGCGGTACACTGCCAGCGCCCCCAAACGAACGCGCCACTGCCTCCAAGTCGGCACGCGCTCGGATCGCCGCGATGCAGAACCTTTACCCTCGCGCCACTTCTGTGGTCTGCCGCCTTCGTCGGTCGTGATTCGTCAAGTGGCCATTCGCCTGATACCGCTCAGACCGATGACCCTGAGCAAGGGGCGCGCCTGGACCGCGGCTCTGGTCGGGATCGCGATCATCAGCGGGTTCGATTTCCTCAGCGGCACCGAGTTGCGGGTCTACCCCTTGTACTTCGCACCCATCAGTGTGGTTGCCTGGCATGTCGGTCGAAGAGACGCCATGGGGGCCGCCGGCCTGGGAGCGCTTGGCTGGCTCGGATCAAACTTCGCGGCGGGGCTCGCTTTTTCCCACCCAGGCTTCTGGATCGCGAACGCACTCGTACACGCAGCATCCTTCGCGCTCGTTGGTTCGCTAATCGCCACTCTCAGGGCCGCGTTGACCCACGAGCGTGAACTCAGTCGGACCGATCCACTGACGTCGCTGCTGAACAGCCGCGCCTTCTACGCGGAGGCGGCCTGGGTCCTGGCCCTGTGCCGTCGCAAGGACCATCCTGTCACCCTCGCCTACATTGATCTCGACAACTTCAAGGCGGTCAACGACAGCCAGGGCCACCAGGCCGGCGACGATCTGCTCCGCACCGTCGCCAATTTGCTTCGTGCGTCAACCCGACCGAGCGATCTGTGCGCCCGGCTTGGCGGAGACGAGTTCGCCATTCTGCTTCCGGAGGCAGACCCGCGCGAGGCTTCGGTGGCCCTCGAGCGGCTCCGGGCGAGGCTGGCCGAGACGGCAGGGGCCCACGGTTGCTCCGTCACCGGCAGCATCGGCGCCGTCACTTTTTTGAAGGTCCCTGAAAATCTGGAAGCGATGGTTTCGGCCGCCGACTCCAGGATGTATGTGGCGAAGGCGGCGGGAAAGAACCGGCTTCACCTTGAGGTAGTCGGCGCGGACGGAACGCCTGTTCCTGCGGGCGCTTCACCCCCTCTCTGAATCGGTTCGTACGGGGCCTGCGCTCAGGGCGACACCCTAGCTAGTCATTCCGGCCCGCCCGATCACTCGTCACCCTTCACAGGCCGGTGTCTATACTTCTTTGATGGCCACGGTGGTTGTCGCGGGTTCATCGTCCCGGGCTGGAAAGACGGCTCTGGCCGAGACGGTTCTGCGCGGTCTTGGAAGCAGGGCGGCCGCCGTGAAGTTCACCACCACGGATGACGTGTTCGAGAAGTGCCCACGCGGGACCACCTGCATCGTCTGCGACATAGACGTGCCGTTCAAGGTCGTGCGGGACGATGCGACGCTCGAGGAAGCCGGGACCGACACCGCGCGCCTGCGGGCCGCGACGGAAGGGCCGGTGTTGTGGACGATCGCGCGGAAGTCGGTGGCCTCTCAAGCGTGGCAGGCGACGGTACGCCTGCTGGATCAGGCCCGGGCCGACGCGAAGACCGGTGGCGAGGCGGTCGGTCTCGTGGTCGAGGGCTCGACGGTGGCGTCCCTGTGCGCGCCCGACTTCACTTTCTTCGTGGTGCAACCATTCCTGAGCCCGGAACGCTGGAAGGAGGGAACGCGGGACCTGATCAGCCGCG
>JAYUUU010000437.1:0-9154 GCA_043754395.1 Vicinamibacteria bacterium | reverse complement strand
CCAGAACTTCGGGTGGCGGTCCGCCGGTTGAGGAAGCGATGTCTCGCGCGGCGGCCTCACCACGTTCGCGGCTTCTTACCGCGAGGATCGTCCGGTATCCGCGAGCGGCCAGACCACGAGCCACTTCAAGCCCGATGCCGGACGAGGCGCCCGTCACCAGCGCGCGCCTAACAGACTTCGCGCGGCTCGGCGCCATAGCGGAGGCGGGATTTTTGATCCCCTCGCTTCGCGAGCGGTTCAAGGCAAAGTCGCTGCGCTCGTTTGTCACTCCCGCCGTAGCGTCAAGGGTGGCGCGAAGCCTGGCCTTGGGCCATGGGGGGCTGAGCATGGCGGTCTCTCGCGATCTGCGGCCCCCCGCCTCACAAACGCCTTATCCAAACCAGATGGACCGGCGGCGAGCAAGGCGTCCGTCAATGATGGTTTGGATCTGCTGCCTCACCTGCTCGGACAAGCGGTTCACGAGGATGGGGTCGTCGGCCGCCTCTTTGGGATAGCGAGAGAGATCGAGCGGTTCGCCGAAGTCGATCGACCACTTCGTCGGCAAGGGAATGGTGCCGAGCAGACCCAGCCACGGAAAGGTGGGGGTCAGCGGGAAGTAGGGAAGGCCGAACGGCCGGCCGATGAAGTTCGCCTGGGCGAGATTCGGGTGGATCTCCTCGGCCCCGACCACCGCGGTCGGCACAATCGTGGCGCCGGTTTTGAGTGCTATGCGCACGAAACCCCCGCGGCCGAAGCGAGCAAGCTTGTACCTGTTCTTGAACGGCTTCCCCACTCCTTTGACGCCCTCCGGGAAGACTCCCGCCAGTTCGCCGCGTTCGAGGATGCGGATGGCGTTCTCGGGATTCGCGCGGATGGCGCCGCTCCGGGAGAGCAGAGGGGCCAGGAACGGGAGAAGCGCGAACATATCGAGCGCGAGCATCCGACAATGGCGGCGCGCCGGGTGTTCATGGCGCAGGGCCACGTTGATCATGGGGCCGTCCCACGGAAGGACGCCCGAGTGATTCGCGACTATGAGAGTGGGACCCGAACCCGGCACGCGCTCGATGCCGGTGGTCTCCACCCGCCACCAGACCGTGTACATGAACTCGAGGAAAGGCCGGATCGTCTCCGTGAATTTCGGGTCGTAGCCGAACTCGTCGGTCTCTTCCGAGTGCCAGGCGAAGTGGGCGGCCGAGAGGAGGCGAGCGACTCGATCCCAGGACAGATTGCCCACACCCTGCGCGAAGAATCGTGTGAGTTCGACGACGAGTCCTTCGGGAATGCGGTTGCTGGACTCGACGGATCGGAGTTTCGCTTCGAGTTTTTCGATCTTCCGCCTGAGGTCCTCCTTCTCCTGGGCCGCGGCTGACTTGGGGCGGCGGGACCTGGCGGCTCGCGTCGCCTTTGTTTCGAAGGGAAGGACCTTCGCGCGAGGTGTGGCGCTCATCGCAGAATCCCGGCGGACGACGTCTCGTCGGCCTCTACCGCATCCGCATCCGGCACGACGACATCAGGCGCGGGATGGCGATACGCGATGTAACTTTCGAGCGCATCCCGGCTCGAATACCTGGCCGAGAAGCCGAGCTGACGCTTCGCTTTTTCACCGTCGGCGACGCACGGATAGCGCACATAATCCATGAAACCCGACGGCGCTTCGACAATCCCCGCTGCATAGAGGGCATCGACCATAAAATACGCGGCGAGGTGGGGCACTGGAGCGGGAACTTTCCCGGAAAGGTGAATGCCGGTGGCAAGAGGCAGGACACCACGGGGCGTGATGTTGAAAACACCCCGCGCGTCCGAGAAGGCCGCTCGCACGAGCGCCTCCTCGGCGTCGTCTGGATGAAGGAGCTGGAGCAAAGGGTCGTAACCCATCAGAGTCGGGACGAGCCTTCGGTCGAAGATGCGCGTGTAAAAGGTCCGCACATACGGACCGAGCAGAGGTGCAAAACGAAGGACGCGGACCGCCATGTCGGGGTACCGCTTCGCGAAAGAGGCGGCGTGTTCCTCGGCTTCCACCTTGTCGCGGAGCCAGCCGAGCGCGGCGCGTGAGGGCAGAGGCGTTTCTTCGCGGATCAGCGCAGGATTCTGCGCGCGCGCCCCATAGACGAACGTGAAGGAGCGCATGACCACGTTCCTCACATTAGCGGCAGCTGCGGCGGCGAGGACGGCGAGTGTCCCGATCGACTCGAGCTCGTGCGCGTTCGTCGTATCCCGACGCGGGCTCGTGAAGAAGGCCATGTGGACAAGTGTTTCGATGCCATCGGCCTTGAAGAGGTCGAGCATCGCCTGATCCGCCGCGGGCTCGGTGAGGTCGACTCTGCGGAAGTGGATCGAGCCTTCCGAGATCGAAGGCTCCGCGACATCGATCACCACGATGTCGTCGCCGTGGCCGTCGCGGATCAACCGGCGCAGAAAACGCTCGCCCAGAAAGGACGAGGCTCCGGTGATCGCTATACGGCCCATAGCTAAGCCTTGCGGGCGGCCTTCTTCGGCGCGCCCTTCGCCGCGCGAGGCTTCGAGACGGATCCTTGAGCCGCGTTCATCTTTTCGAGCTTCTCGCGCATTTCGCTCAGCTGGGCCTCGAGACTCTCAACCTTGTTCTTGAGGCCGCGGAACTCGCCACGCGTCTGGACGTTCATCCTCTTGAGTGCTATGGCAAAGCCTTCGTCGACCTTGCTCTTCCCCACCATGGCCGCCTCGAAGGCCTTCGCCACCGCGGGCTTTTCGAGCAGTTTTCCCGAAACATTCTGGAAGATCTCTTCGCCCTTCTTCAAGACGTCCCCAAACATCTGTTGAGCCATGGTCTTCTCCATTCCTAGTGCTAACCAGCTTTTCGAACCGCGGTCTTGCCACGCGGAGTCGCGCGCTTCTTGAGCGCGGGCTCGCCGTGGCGCAGGGTGAATGTCTCGAGGTCGAGTTCCTCCGCGAGGTTGTCGCGGAACTCGCGGGGCCGCAAAGCGCCCGCCTGATGCCCGGTGCGGCCTTCGATGCGCTCGAGGGCCTTCTCCCAGGCGTACTCGCGGCGAGCGATTTCGTCGGCGTCGCGCACCCGGCCATACTGCTGCACGAACCGGTTGTGACGGCACAACATCCGAAAGGCGTTCTCGGTGTCGGGCCGGCGGATCGGAAGGCCGAGGAGGCGGACATCGTTCCCCACCGAATGAATCGGCTGACCCCACTCGGCGTATCCGCCGAAGATCGCGCCGAGCTTCTCGAGCGCGTTCGCGAGCTTGTCTTCGCCGAGGCGCGTGAGCACGCTCTTCACGATCGGCAGGGTCACGTTGCGATAGATCGTCGGGTCGGAAAGGCGGACGTTAACTCCGAGTTCTTCGCGAACGGTGCGGACGACATCCTCCGAGCGGATCCGGTTGTCGGTCGCGAGATGGATGCGGGTCCCGATCGCCTCGGGAACGGTCAAGGCCGCAAGGATCCCCTGCACCACCCGGTCGACCGGGACGAAGTTGAGTTCCGCCGTCGGGTCGCCCGGAAACTGCCCGCCCGCCCATTGCAGCAGCATCTGGCGCGGCTTTCCCGCGATATCGGAGTCGAGCTTGTCCGCGATTTCCTTGGCGCGTCCGAACGCGTTCACTGGCGCGTTCACCACCTTCGTGTCGCCACGGTTGTTGCCGGTTTCGGAGTGGCCGATGACGATGGAAGGCAGAAGCTGGGCGACGCGCAGGCCCTTTTCGATGAGATGGTGGTCGGTCTCGATCGACGCCATCGCCTTCGTCAGCTCGTAGAAATTGTTGTAGAAGTGCCGCGGGAAGACGAGGGCTTCCTCCTGCGCCATGGCGTTGCGTTTGCGGCCGTGGATGTACGACGTCTCGATCGCGATGTGCTCAACGAAAGGCGCGCCTCGGCGGTTTTGCAGGGTGAGCGAAAAGCCGAGAGCGTTGATCGACCCGAGGACGTTCGACCGGAACGAGGCCTCGTACGGGTCGTCGAAGGAAACCGATGCCGCACAATGGATGACGTGGGTGACGCTTTTCGCGAGGGTGTCGTGGTCTCTTGCGGAGAGGCCGAAGTTCGGCTCTTCGATGTCGCCCTGCACGAAGTCGAACTTGCCCGCCGCATCCCCGTCGATGGCGATGCGGCGCAGGAGCAGCGTGCCCCGCTCGGCGGCGTGGACGACGCGGAGGACTTCGCCCGTCTTGCGGTCGGTGATCTTCTCGGAGCGGACGATTGAGGTTACGCGCGCGATCCTCTTGTCGGTCGCGGCCTGGAACAGGATCTCCTTGCCGACGAATCCGGTGGCGCCGGTGAGCAGAATGTGCAGTTTCGGGTCGGGGCCGCGGGTCGCGAGTTTCCTCGCCGCGTCGTTACGCGCCTTCAGCAGGCGACGCTCGATCACGGCGGGTGAGAGGTGTTTTGGCTCGCGGAAGCGGTACGAATAGTCCCGCGAGACCACGCCCAGAAAGTCTTTGGCCTTCCTCTCGAAGGACCGGCCGCCCACGAAGAGGCTCGCGAACTCGGCGCCACGGCCCGCCATCTCGTTGATGGCCTTGAGCCCGCGCTCCACCGCGCGCTCGCGCCCGGTAGTGCGGATGAAGCCCGAAGCGATCACCTGGGCTGCTACTTCTATGGGGTTCTGGTCGCGATGCGCGTGGACGAGGAGATCGTCAGGGTCGATCCGGCCCGGAATCTCCCGGCCGGTGGTGCGGTTCAGTTTCTCGATGTACCGGTTCGGGGAGAGATCGAGTTCCTTCTTCGGCGACCGCAGCATGCCTTGAAGTCTAGCCCGAACGCTCAGGCCATGGCCGCGACTTCCGTCGCGTCCAGGTGATGACGCTCCGCGAAGACTGGCCGGCGAAGCGACGGCCTGCTGCCTCACACGAACGTGACTCGATGAATCGAGGCTCAGATTCAGGATCTCACCCGCTAGCGGATTCTTCTGAGTGCGGCGTCGCACAGACCAGGCCGGGGTCCAAGCGGGAGGATCTCAACATGGCTATATGCGGCGGTTGCGGAAATGACTACGACAAGACCTTTCAGGTCCTGATCCACGGCGAAACCCACACCTTCGACAGCTTCGAGTGCGCCATCCACACCCTGGCGCCCACCTGTACCCACTGCGGCGTCCGGATCATCGGACATGGCCTGGAGAAGGACGGCCGGATCTTCTGTTGCGACCACTGCGCGGAGCGCGAGGGCGTCAAGGAACTGCGCGACCGCGCCTGAAGGCTTTTCACTGCTTCGACAACTCGAACAAACAAGGAGAACAACATGCCTCAACTGAAAGACCTGATGAGCCGCGACGTCCAGCTCGTGAGCCCCGAGATGTCCATCAAGGAAGCCGCGATCAAGATGCGCGATGGCGATTTCGGAATGATGCCGGTCGGCGAGGCCGATCGCATGATCGGGACCATCTCCGATCGCGACATCGCGATTCGCGCAGTGGCGCTCGATAAGGGGCCAGACACCAAGGTGCGGGACACCATGACCAGCGGCGTCGCCTGGGCTTACGAGACAGACTCGGTCGAGAAAGCGGTCAAGATCATGAGCGAGCGGCAGGTCCGCCGCCTGCCGGTGGTGGACGAGAACAAGCGGCTCGTCGGCATCGTGGCTTTGGGCGACCTCGCGGTCAAGGACTCTGAGAAGCAGCCGGCGGCCGAGGCCCTCTCCGAAATCTCCAAGCCGTCCTGAGGAAGGCGGCTTCATGCCGGAAGCAGCCACGATGAAACGCGTCAAACAGGCGGCGCGCCAAGGCAAGTCTCCATCCAGCCAGGCAGGTGAGTTCATCCGCGAGGAGATCCACCACGTCCGCGACGGCGAGCATGGGGCGCGCTCGGCGAAGCAGGTGATCGCGATCGGCTTATCCAAGGCTCGAAGAGCGGGTGTCAAACTTCCTCCGCGCCCCGGAATCGACAAGGCATCGTCACCCAGGCGCCCTCAGGCCAGGCGTAAGTCGGCAGCTCGGTCCCGGGCCGCTCTCGAAGCCCTCCAGGACGAGCCTCATTCGAGCGCCTCGCATCTCGCCTTGTCCCGCCAGGCCCATAAGGTCGCGAACCGGCGAGGGTCAAAACAAAGGCGCGCGTCGGCTCAGAAGGCCGTACGCACCAAGAGACGGACCGGCGTTATCTAGCCGCCGCTCACCGGTGGGATAAACACCACTTCGTCGCCGTCCGAAAGAGGCGCGTCGAATCGCGTGTACTTCCGGTTCACCGCCGCCGCGAGATTCGCGCGACGCGATGCGAGCTGCGCGCTTTCATCGACACGCACCAGCTCGCGCCACACATCCTCGGCGGTGCCGCCATCCGCGAGGGTCAGGTCGACGCTCTCACGCCCGAGTGCCTCACGAAGGGCCGCGAACAGGCGGACGTGGATGGTCACCCCTCTACGAGGTCCTGGCCGATTCTGCCCATCGCGCGGAACTTGTCGTAGCGCTCGTCCAGAAGTTCCTTGGCCGACTTCGCGCTGAGTTCGTCGAGTTGACGGCCGAGAACCACGCGAACCGCGTCAAAAGTCGCTTCGTGATCCGAATGCGCGCCGCCCGGGGGCTCCGCGATGATGTCGTCGATGAGACCGAGGCTTTGAAGGTCGCGCGCTGCCACCTTCATGGCCCGAGCCGCTTCGGGAGCCCGGGCCGCGTCGCGCCAGAGAATCGAAGCGCAGCCTTCAGGGGTGATGACCGAGTACACCGAGTTCTCGAGCATGTTCACCCGGTTCCCAACTGCGATCGCCAGCGCGCCGCCGCTGCCGCCCTCGCCCACCACAGTCACGATCACCGGCACCGTCAGTTTCGCCATTTCACGCAGATTGAACGCGATGGCTTCGGCCTGCCCGCGCTCTTCCGCGTCGAGGCCCGGATAAGCACCCGGCGTATCGACGAAAGTGAGGATCGGCCGGGAAAACTTCTCCGCCATGCGCATGATCCGCATCGCCTTGCGGTAGCCCTCGGGTTTGGGCATCCCGAAATTGCGATAGATCTTCTGCTTCGTGTCTCGCCCCTTCTGATGCCCGATGATGCAAACCGAGCGCCCTTCGAAAAGGCCAAATCCGCAGATGATCGCGGGATCGTCGCCGAAGCGGCGGTCGCCTTTCACCTCCACGAAGTCGGTGAGAAGCGCGCCCACGTAGTCGAGGGTGTAGGGGCGGTTCGCATGACGGGCCACCAGGGTCCGCTGCCATGAGGAGAGATTCGCGTAGACCTCGCGCCGGTCTTTGTCGAGCTGAGCCTTGAGGGCCGCGGCCTCGCGCTCTTTCCCTGGGTCGCCGCGATACGCGCGAAGCTCGGTGAGCCGCTTCAGGCCCTCGGCGAACGGGGCTTCGAAATCGAGTTCAGCCATTGATGTGCCTTCAGTTTCAAGAAGCCTTCGAAGCGCCTAGTGAGAAGGCGCCGCCGCGGGTGCCGCGGCGGGCGCCGGGCTCATCTGCTTCTTGAAGTTCTCCTTGTCGATCGCTTTCTCGTACGCCGCTTCGGCGCTGATTTTGCCTTCCTTCACGTACTTCGCGAGGGCCTGGTCCATGGTCTGCATGCCGAGAGCGCCGCCCGTCTGGATCATGGAGTTGATCATGCCGATCTTTCCCTCACGGACGAGGTTCGAGAGAGCCGACGTCGACACCAGAACCTCGTTCGCCGCGCACCGTCCCTTGCCGTCCGAGGTCTTCAGCAGCTGCTGCGCCACCACGGCCTTGAGCGAGTCGGCGAGCATCACGCGAACCTGCGGCTGTTCATCCGACGGGAATGCGTCGATGATGCGGTCGATGGTCTTCGAGGCCGAGTTCGTGTGCAGGGTGCCGAAAACCAGAATGCCGAGTTCAGCGGCGGCCAGGGCGAGGCGGATGGTCTCGAGGTCGCGCATTTCACCGACAAGAACGATATCGGGATCCTCGCGGGCCGCCATCTTGAGCGCCGACGCGAACGATTTCGTATGCGACTTCACTTCGCGCTGAGAGATGAGGCATCGCTTGTTCGGATGCACGAACTCCAGCGGGTCTTCGATGGTGATGATGTGCGCCTCGCGGGTCTCGTTGATGTGATCGATGATCGCCGCGAGTGTGGTGGACTTGCCGGAGCCCGTGGGGCCGGTGACGAGCACCATGCCTCGACGGGTTTCCGCGATCGCGCGGACGCCCTGGGGCAGGCCGAGCTGATCCATGGTGAGGATCTTCGTGGGAATCACGCGCATGACCGCGCCCATCCCCCGGTGCTGCCACAAAACGTTGACGCGGAAACGCGCGGCGCCGTCGGGCAGCTCGTAGGCGAGGTCAAGATCAAGGTTTTCGAAAATGCGCTCTTTCTGGCCCGGGGCCAGGATCTCGGTGATGATCGCCTCGGAGCTCTCGCGCGTCAGCACCGGCTCGTCCATCGGCACGAGTTCGCCGCGGGTGCGGAGCAGAGGGGGCCGGCCCACGACCATGTGCAGGTCGGAAGCGCCACCCTGAATCATCTTGCGAAGCAGCCGTTCCAGTTCGATCATGGCTACTTCACCTCCGGCTTCGCGGGCGGACGCGGGGGGGCCGCGGGAGCGCCGGGTCTGGGCGGGACGCCCGGAGCTCCGGGCCGAGCCGGAGGGGCGGCGGACCGTGCTGCAGCACCTGGAGCGGCGGGAGAGGCAGGACGCGCGGGGGCGCCCGGGGCTGCGGGTGCCGCAGGGCGAGCAGCGGGCGCCGGGGCCGCCGCGGGACGGGCCGCGGGAGCGGGTGCTGAAGGGGCCGCCGCCGGGGGATGAGGCTGAGCGGCCGCGGCGGGCAGGGGCGGAAATGCCTTCACATTGAGCGCATTCTTGTGCGCGGTTTCGAGGGTGATTACATTCGCCTTCAGGAGCTCGAGCAGCGAATCGTCCATCGTGCGCAGCCCTTGCGCCTTCCCCATTTGCATGATGTTCGGAATCTGGAAAGTCTTTCCGTCCTTGATGAGGTTCGCGAGCTGAGTGCTGCCGAGGAGCAATTCATACGCGAGAGCCATGCCCGTACCGTCGGCGCGAGGCAAGAGACGCTGCGAGAAAACCGCCTTGAGCGACTCGCCGAGCATCGCGCGGATCTGGTTCTGCTGAGCCGCCGGGTACGAGTCGATGACTTTGTCGATCGTCTTGTGGGCCGACGACGTGTTCATCGAACCGATCACGAGGTGGCCGGTTTCAGAGGCGCTGATCGCGAGCGAGATGGTCTCGAGGTCGCGCAACTCGCCGACCATGATGACATCCGGATCTTCGCGCAACGCCGCTTTGAG
>JAYUUU010000436.1:0-7142 GCA_043754395.1 Vicinamibacteria bacterium | reverse complement strand
TCGTCCAGTTCCCATCCGCGGGCGTCGGCACCGTTCTTATCTCAGCTCCTGTCTCGTGCGCGGTTCGTCTCCACGAGAAAACATTGCTCGGGAAATCCTCGGCGATCATCAGGATCCGGTCGCCTTTTTTGAGTCGAGGTTCCACGGCGCGCGCCGCGGTGTTGAGGGCGTAGCTCGCGGCGGGCACCACGGCGTAGCCGTTCGCGTCGCCTCCGAAGAGGCGCGACCACGCTCCGCGCAGCGTTTCCGCGTCGTCGAAGAAGCTTGGAGGTAGACGCTCCCAGGGTGAGCTCTTGGCTCTCACTCCCTCGATCAGCCGATCTCGCGATTCATTCAACTGCGGCGAGTAGTACGCGCAGTTGAAATACGCGATGTCGCGCGGGATGTCGAAGAGGTGTCGCTGCGAGGGCAGGATGGGCATCGGGGTTTCTTCGGTGATGATACGCACGCGTCGCGCGAAGGCGCGTGCCTCAGATCAACGGAGACGCATGAGAATGAAGAAACGACAGATCATCGCCATTGGCGGCGGCAGCTTCACGGTTGAAGCAGACGGGCTGCGTCTGGAGCGCTATGTCATCGCCCAGACGGGCAAGCGCCGACCCCGTGTCGCGTTCCTTGGAACCGCCACGGGCGACGCCGACACGTATGTCGCGAAGTTCTACGCAGCGTTCACGAAGCTCCAGTGCCGCCCGACCCACGTTCCCCTCTTCGCGCGCACGCCCGACCTTCGGAAGGCTCTGCTGAGCCAGGATGTCATCTACGTCGGCGGCGGCAATACCAGGAGCATGCTCGCCACGTGGCGCGAGTGGGGGATTCCGCGCATCCTCCGCGAAGCGCTGCGACGAGGCATCGTGCTCACCGGGGTCAGCGCTGGCGCTATCTGCTGGTTCAAAGCCGGAGTGACCGACTCATGGGCGGGCACCCTGCGACCCTTGCCGTGCCTTGGTTTCCTGAGCGGGACCTGCTGCCCCCACTACGACGGCGAGAAGGAGCGGCGCCCCTCCACTCATCGGCTGGTCGCGGCGCGCCAGATCGGCCCCACTCTGGCCATCGATGATGGGGCGGCCGCGCATTTTGTGAATGGCCAACTCCTTCGCGTCGTGAGCGCCCGACCCAAGGCTCACGGCTACAGGGTTTCTAGGAGTCCTGCGGGAGCGGCCGTCGAGACACCCCTCGAGACGCACCGTTTGTCTCGAAAGGATTTCTGATTTCGCGCGCGCCGGCGGCGCGCCATCAGCGCTAGCTCCGCGGACGAGGCAGAAGAAGCCTGGGCTCGGCGAGAGGAGATGGCAGCTCGTAGAGCCTCCCGTCGCGCGATTCGAGGAGCCGCGCCGCGGCACTTCCAGGCGGCGGCGTCTCACGAACGCGTGTCTGCGGCTGGAAGTTCTGAAATTCGCGGATCGTCTTGCCGGTCGAGACATCGACGAGGGCGAGGCCCTCCCAGTATGGCGCCAGCGCGATGCTCACAATCCCGGGAAACATCTCGATCCCGAGCCTCGGCGGGAGGCCCGGACCGATGTCGATTCCAAGCTCCTTTTGTCCAGCCGATGAGAAAACCGCGAACTCCCTTCGGTCCCAGCCGCCCATCGATCCTCCGCCCACCACGACCACTCGGCCGTCGCCAAGGAAGATTCCGCCGGCCTGGTAGGCATCGAGCAGGAGCGGGGTCACCGGGGTCGCGCGGCCATCGAGGTGGACCAGGGACAAAGCCGCACCTCGTCCGGCCCCGTTGCCCGAGGTCACGAGGCCGCGTGCGCCCTGTCGGTCGAACCGGAAAGCCCCCCATTTATCGAGACGCTCGACAACGGTAAAGACCCCGGAGGCTGGGTCGACGTCCTCAATGCTGAGGCGTCTCGTCCCATCTGGATCCAGTCTCATGACCGCGGTCCTCAGATGCCCTGAAGGGAGGAAGATGGCGTCCCAGAAGAAGCCCATGTCGGCAGCGAGGTTGATGTCCGACAGTTGGCCGCGGGTACGCGAGGTGAAGGTGAGATGTCGGTCCCAGCGGATTGCGAAAACATCACCATCCGAAGACGGCCACACTCGATTCACTGCCCCCGCGAACTTCGAAAGGTCTTTCGCGGTGAGGAAGTCGGGGAGGTCGCGGGGCATCGGGAGGGGGGCGACAGCACCCGAGCCGGTCTTGACCCGGAAACTGGTCACGCCGCCGAGCCGCCGCAGAAGGGGCCGGAAGAAGACGGGGGTTGCCTCGCTCCAGACCACCGTGCCTCCGTCGTCGGAAGTCCACGGTCCCTGAGCCCGGTCTGCGTTCAGGCGCGTGGCCTCGCCCGAAGCGATGTCGACCGCGAAGATCGGCGCGAACGTCCCGTCGCCGCGTCCGACCCTGGTTGTGACGTAAGCCGTGCGCCCGTCGGGCGAACCCCAGGTGGGATAAGCGGCGGCGAGGATCGCGTCGGGGCCGGGGTGAAGGACGTAGGCCCAGGCACCCACCACGGAAACGGCGACGAGGGCGAAGTGGATGGCGATGACCCGCATCTGCAGGCTGGCGATGCGCAGCCTCTCCGTTCGTCCGCCTGCCATCGCCACGAAGCTCGCGAGGGCTCCGGCCACGACCCACGATGCGAAGAAAGCCCGCATCGGAAACCACGAATCGGAATAGGCGCGCACCACAAGGTCGGAAAAGAGGCCAAACACGAGGAGGAAGGCGAGGACACACAAACCCAGCCGAAGGGGAATGACGACCATGTCGCGCCAACGGCTCGCAACTCCTTGCGTGCGGCTTCTAACCGCGATCGCGAGACTAATGAACAGCCAAAGCGCCCAGGTGCCGGCGAGGGTCTGGAGGTGCGCGGCATCGACGATCGCGAAGGCCCACCGGCTACGGTCGCTGGTCGACAACCAGTTCGAAGCCATGAAGGCCGCGAACGAAAGTGCGGTCAGGGCAATCAATGCGACGACGCGTCCGAGGATGAGAGCGGCGGTGCCGAGCGGGCGGGCAAAGAAGAAGGAGGAGCGCCCCTCGGCGAAGTCCGCGCCAAAGTACACCCCGGCCGCCGCCCCCACGAGGCCGAACGTCACGGTCAGGAGTGTGGCGGCGGGAATCCTGATGCCCAGTCCGGAGGCGAGGGCCGGGACGAGTCCGAAGATCAGTGCTGCGGAGAGCACGCCAAACCCGAGTCGACGGCCGTCGAGGAGGGCTACGGCCAGTATTTTCCTCATGAGTTTCTCCGGTTCAATGAGCGGTTCGCCATGTCAGGCTCCCGGCGCTTTCGGCAGGAGCAGTCGAGGCTCAGCCTGAAGGGAGGGAAGTTCATAGAGCTTCCCTGCCGAAAGGAGCAGGCGTGCGCCCGGCGTGCCGGGGGGCGGCACAGTTTCGACATAAAGGGAGAACGGCCGGGGCGCGAGGCTGTACCCGGGGATGCGGCGCAATTCAGCTCCGTTCGTCGCGTCGATGAACGCGACCGCCGAATTTTTCCCTTTAAGAATGTGTAGACAGAGGACTCCCGGGAACACTTCCTTCCCAAGAGAGACATTGGCGCCATCGTCGAGCTTCTGGTTGAGGGTTGGCTCACCAGTTGACGAGAAGACGCGCAGGCTTCTTCCCGTGCGTCCATAAGCGTCGCCGCCCGCCACCGCGACGCGACCATCGGCGAGGAAGGTCGCGCCTGAAAACAGGTCGCTGCCGAGAGCGACGCCGGCATTGGAAGGTGCCGGACCCTCGCCCAGGTTCACGAGTGTCATCGATGCCCCTGCCGGGCCTCCCGAGGTCACGAGGGCGCGTCCGCCCTGCGCATCGAACCTCACGCTGGAACTGCTTCCCGTCTCGATCGACGAAAGAGCGTTTATGTTTCCAGTCCGAGGGTCGACCTCCATGAACTCGATCCGCGCCGTGGCCCCCTCCTGGATACCTCGGGCCGCACGCAGCTTTCCGGTTGGAGTGAACATCAGACCCTTGAGCCTGGCTGGGTATTTCGCGAGGGTTGCTTCCTTCAGCAGTGCGCCCGACCGTTCCATGAACGTGACGCTGCCCCACGAGACCAGGGCCAGCAAGGCGCCGTCGGCCGACGGCACTATCGCATCCACGCCGCCGGTGAAGAGATAGCCGTCGGTGCCCGGCACTCCCGAGGTATCGAGGTGTGAGGGCAGAAGCAGCGATTCGACACTGCCCGAGGGACCCTTGACCCGGAGATTCGAAGCGCCACCCAGCATTCTCCAGATCGGCCGCAGGAACAAGGGAGTGGCTTCGCCCCACGCCAGCGTGGAGCCGTCCAACGATGTCCACGGTCCCATAATGGGATCCGAATTCAGGCGTGTCGTCTGGCCCGATGCGAGATCGACTACGAACACGGGCAGGAAGTGTTCCGGGGTGCCGCGGTCGACGGTTGTCTGGACGTATGCGAAGCGGCCGTCGGGAGACCCCGTCGCGAAACGAACCTCTCGGATGGCGCCCGGCCCGGGATGGAGGACATAGACCCACGCCGCGATCACCGCGAGGGCAGCGAGACCCGCGTGCGCGAAACCCACGAGCCTTTGAAAGCGCGCGATTCTCAACCCCTCCGTCCTTCCCTGAGCAATGCCCACAAGACTCGCGATCAGACACGCCACGACCCAGGAACCGACGAGAAGCTTCATCGCGTTCGGTCCGCGGTACGCGCGCAGCATCAAGTCTCCGAACAGACCGAAGACGAAGATGACACTGCCGAGAGAGAAGGCCAGTCGAAATGGGGCTTTCGCGAGTTCGAGCCACGGTTTCGGACTCCGGACGTTTTTGCTGCTCACCGCTACCGCAAGGCGGAAATAGAGAGCGACACACCATCCGCCGGCAAGCGCCGCGCCATGGGTCCGCGGGAGAATGGAGAGATCCGTGGGACTTCCCTCACTGCTCGAGAGAGTGAAGGAGGTCATGAATGCGGCGAGCGCCCCGGCGGCGAGCGTGAGGACCGAGATCAACCGCCCCGCAAAGAAGCTGGCCGTGGGAAGAGGGCGCGCGAAGTAATACGAGGATTTGCCCTCCGCGAAGTCGCCTCCGAAGAACTCTCCGGCGGCGACACCCACGATGCCGAGCGCGACGAGCAGGACCGACGACGGTTCGACCTTCACTCCGAGGCCCGATGCCAACGTAGGAATAAGACCGGCCACGAGAGCGCCGGAGGTGAGGCCAAACCCGAGGCGCTTCCAGTCGAGGAGAGCGACGGCCAGTACTTTTCGCATCACAGCCTCCCGGCGGATCGGGTGAGTTCCGTGAAGATCTGTTCGAGCGACTGACCGCGATCGACTTTCAGTTTCTCGACCTCTTCATCGAGCGCCAGCCGCGCCCCCTGCAGGATCCCCACGCGATCGGCGATGCCTTCAACTCCGGCGAGATCGTGGGTGGTCAGGATGACGGTGGTTCCACGATCGGCGAGTTCGCCAATGAAGTCCGAGAAGAAGTCGTTCCGGGCCACCACGTCGAGGCCGAGCGTCGGGTCGTCAAGCACCAGGAGCTCAGGCTTGCTGCCGAGAGCCAGGGCGAGTGTGAAGAGGGCGCGTTGTCCCTTGGAGAGGGCCGAGACCATCGTGGTCTCGCTGACGCCGACCCGGGCGAGCCGGGCGCGCACCGCCGCCTGGTCCCACGTCGGATACATCGACTCATGAAAAGCCACGATGTCCCGCACTCGAAGCTGTCCGGGCGCATCCGATGTCTCGGGGACGTACGCGGCTCTTGCCAGCAACCGGGCCCGGTGTTTCCAGACGTCCTCGCCGAAGACGAGGACTCTCCCGGACGTGGGCTTTTGGAGGCCGAGCAGACAACGCATCAAAGAAGACTTGCCCGCTCCGTTGCGGCCCAGAAGTGCGTACACCGACCCGCGGGCCACCTCCAGCGAAACCTGGTCGACCACGAGCTGCTTGTTGTAACGCACCGATACGTTTTCGACCCGTACCACGGATTCGTTCGTCATGACCGCACCCCTTCCTGGTTGCTGCTCAGTTCCTTCCACGCGTCATCGAGGGCCTCGCGGGCGGTTCCGATCTCCGCGCCATGCGTGATCGCCACCGAGGCGAAGTTCATCGCGGCCTGCCGGATCACACGCGTCTGTTCCGATTTCCGAACCGCGGGCGGCGCCGCCGACACGTAGGTGCCGTCCCCTCGACGAACCTCCAGGAGTCCGGCTCCCACGAGTCGCTGATAGGCCTTCGAAACCGTGGCCGGATTGATGCGGAGGTCGGTCGCGAGCTCACGCACCGAGGGCACGGTGTCTCCGGGAGACAGCGAGCCCGAGGCCAGCATGCGCCTTAGCCCCTCCTCGATCTGGCTCCAGATGGGCCGCGGGTCTGTAGGCTGCACCGTGATTCGGTTGGCCCAGGCGTCGGTTTTGGGTGGTGTCATTGTTGACTCACTGTATCGGTACACTAGTACAGTACGTCTCCTGTGTCAAGAGGTGTTCCGTCTTTTTTTTAGGGCGTCTTCGTTGACGCTCCCGCCGCTCGTCCCTACACTCCGCGTAGTCAGGAGACCAAGGCGACCGCTTGAACTGTCCGGCCTGCGCTGCCACAGCACCCACGGGGGCACGGTTCTGCCCGGGCTGCGGAGGAACGCTCCGCGCGGACACCGGAGCCGGCGACACCCTGCGCGAGAGGCTTCAGGCGGCGGTCGATGATTCGTTCCACATCGAGCGCCTGCTCGGACGCGGCGGCATGGGCTCCGTGTACCTCGCACGCGAGCCCGCCCTCGACCGCCTCGTGGCCATCAAGGTCCTCCCTCCCGACCGCGCGCAGTCCACCGAGATGCGCGAGCGTTTCAGGCGCGAGGCGCGCACTGCGGCCCAGCTCTCGCACCCCAACATCGTTCCGCTTCTGACCTTCGGCGAGGACGAAGGGCTCATGTATTTCGTGATGGGGTACGTCGAGGGTGAAGCCCTCTCGCTTCGAGTTCAGCGAGAGGGGCGCCTCCAGGCGGGCGACGCTGTCCGCATCCTTTCCGAGCTCGCCGAGGCTCTGGCCTATGCCCACGGTCGCGGTGTCGTCCATCGCGACATCAAGCCCGAGAACATTCTTCTCGAGCTGCCAGGAGGTGTCGTGCGGCTGACCGACTTCGGTGTCGCGAAGGGAATGGCCTCACCCTCGTCCCTGACCACGGAAGGGGCGGTGATCGGCACTCCTCATTACATGTCCCCCGAACAGGCCGCGGGCCGCGCCGACGT
>JAYUUU010000435.1:0-8165 GCA_043754395.1 Vicinamibacteria bacterium | reverse complement strand
CTGCAGACTCAGGAGCATCCATGAGTTCACAAGGCCTTACCCGTCCCGGTACCGATTTTGTCGATCCGGCAGGGCGGGTGCTTATTCCCGGCACCGAGTTGGTCCAAGCACTCGTGGCGGTCCGCGACGGCGACTTCTCCGTCCGGCTCCAGGCCGATCGCACCGGCCTCGAGGGAAAGGTCGCCGACCTTCTGAACGACATCATCAAAGTGAACGAGCGCATGGCCGCCGAACTCGAGCGGGTCGGAGAGGGTGTCGGAAAGCGGGGAAAGACCAGGCAGAGGGTGAAGTTCGGGAGGGTGCAGGGGGCCTGGGGCGAGATGGAATCCTCCGTCAATACTCTGATCGAAGATCTGCTCTGGCCCACGACCGAAGTCACGCGAGCGGTCTCTGCGGTGGCCCAGGGCGACCTTCTGAAAACGGTTCCGCTCGAAGTCGAGGGCCGGCCGCTCGAAGGCGAGTTCCTGAAGTCGGCCACCATCGTCAACACGATGATTCAGCAGCTCGGGGTCTTCACCTCCGAGGTCACGCGTGTCGCGCGCGAAGTCGGCACGGACGGCAAGCTCGGCGGCCAGGCCAAGGTTCGCGAAGTCAGCGGCGTGTGGCGGGATCTGACCGACAGCGTCAACTCGATGGCGAACAACCTCACGTCGCAGGTTCGAAACATCTCGGACGTCACCATCGCGGTCGCGAGCGGCGACCTTTCGAAGAAGATCACGGTTGACGTCCGAGGCGAGATCCAGCAGCTCAAAGAAGCCATCAACACGATGGTCGACCAGTTGCGTTCGTTCGCCTCCGAAGTCACGCGCGTGGCCCGCGAGGTCGGCACCGAAGGACGGCTGGGCGGTCAGGCCGTCGTGCCTGGTGTCGCCGGAACCTGGAAAGACCTCACCGACTCGGTCAACTCGATGGCCGCGAACCTGACCGCCCAGGTCAGGAACATCGCCGACGTCACAACCGCCGTGGCCCGTGGCGACCTCTCCCGCAAGATCACCGTCAACGTCCGGGGCGAGATCCTCGAACTGAAGGACACCATCAACACGATGGTGGACCAGCTGAACGCGTTTGCTTCGGAAGTGACACGCGTGGCCCGCGAGGTCGGCACCGAAGGAAAACTGGGCGGCCAGGCGCAGGTGTCCGGTGTGGCCGGCACGTGGAAAGACCTCACCGAAAACGTGAACCTGATGGCGAGCAACCTCACCGCCCAGGTCCGAAACATCGCCGACGTCACCATCGCGGTCGCGAGCGGCGACCTCTCGAAGAAGATCACCGCGGACGTCCGCGGGGAGATCCTCCAGCTCAAAGAAGCCATCAACACGATGGTCGATCAGCTGCGATCGTTCGCGTCCGAAGTCACCCGCGTGGCCCGCGAGGTCGGCACCGACGGACGTCTGGGCGGTCAGGCCGTGGTTCCCGGGGTGGCCGGTACCTGGAAAGACCTCACGGACTCCGTCAACTCGATGGCGAACAACCTGACCGACCAGGTCAGAAACATCGCCGACGTCACCACCGCCGTCGCGCGCGGCGACCTCTCGCGCAAGATCACCGTCAATGTGCGCGGTGAGATCCTCGAACTGAAAGACACCATCAACACGATGGTCGACCAGCTCAACGCTTTCGCGGGCGAAGTCACCCGCGTGGCCGGTGAGGTCGGCACCCAGGGCAAGCTCGGCGGCCAGGCCGTGGTTCCAGGCGTCGCCGGCACCTGGAAGGACCTCACCGATAACGTCAACTTCATGGCCTCGAACCTGACCAACCAGGTCCGAAACATCGCGGAGGTGGCGACCGCGATCGCGATGGGTGACCTTTCCCGCAAGATCACGGTCAACGTCAGCGGCGAGATCCTGCAGCTCAAGGAAACCATCAATACGATGGTCGACCAGCTGAACGCGTTCGCCGGTGAAGTGACGCGCGTGGCGCGCGAGGTTGGCAGCGAAGGCAAGCTCGGCGGCCAGGCTGAAGTGCACGGTGTGGCCGGCACCTGGAAAGACCTCACCGACAGCGTCAACTCGATGGCCGGGAATCTGACCGACCAGGTGAGAAACATCGCCGAAGTGACGACCGCGGTCGCCCGCGGCGACCTCTCCCGCAAGATCACGGTCGATGTCAGAGGCGAAATCCTCGAGCTCAAGGACACCATCAACACGATGGTCGACCAGCTGAACGCCTTCGCCTCGGAAGTCACGCGCGTGGCCCGCGAGGTCGGCAGCGAAGGAAAACTCGGCGGTCAGGCCGCGGTGCCGGGTGTGGCCGGCACGTGGAAGGACCTCACCGACAACGTCAACTTCATGGCGAGCAATCTCACCGCCCAGGTGCGAAACATCGTCGAGGTCGCGACCGCGATCGCGGGCGGCGACCTCTCGAAGAAGATCACGGTCGACGTGCGCGGGGAGATTCAGCTCCTCAAGGAAACGCTGAACACGATGGTCGAGCAGCTCCGCTCGTTCGCCGCCGAGGTCACGCGTGTCGCCCGCGAGGTCGGCACCGACGGGAGACTGGGCGGTCAGGCGGTTGTGCCGGGCGTCGGCGGAACCTGGAAAGACCTCACCGACAACGTGAACCTTCTGGCCGCGAACCTCACCACTCAGGTCCGCAACATCGCCGAGGTCACGACCGCAGTCGCGCGCGGCGACCTCTCGCGCAAGATTACGGTCGACGTCAAAGGCGAAATCCTCGAACTCAAGGACACCATCAACACGATGGTCGACCAGCTGAACGCGTTCGCGGCCGAGGTGAGCCGCGTCGCCCGTGAGGTCGGCACCGAAGGAAAGCTTGGCGGTCAGGCTGCGGTGCCGGGCGTCGCGGGAACCTGGAAAGATCTTACCGACAACGTGAACGTCATGGCCGCGAACCTCACGGAGCAGGTCCGCGGCATCGTGAAAGTCGTGACCGCGGTGGCCGACGGCGACTTGAAGCAGGGCTTGACCGTGAACGCCAAGGGCGAAGTGGCGGCCCTCGCCGAGACCATCAACAACATGACGGACACTCTCGCCACCTTCGCCGACCAGGTCACAAGCGTCGCGCGCGAAGTGGGCGTCGAGGGCCGCCTGGGCGGCCAGGCGAACGTCCCGGGCGCGGCCGGCACCTGGAAAGACCTCACCGGAAACGTGAACCTGCTCGCCGCGAACCTGACCAACCAGGTCCGCGCCATCGCCGAGGTCGCGACCGCGGTCACCAAGGGCGATCTGACCCGCTCGATTCAAGTCGACGCGCGCGGCGAGGTCTCGGACCTCAAAGACAACATCAACACGATGATCACGAACCTCCGGAGCACGACGGAGCGGAACTCAGAGCAGGACTGGCTTAAGACGAACCTCGCCCGCGTCACCGGCCTTTTGCAGGGGCAGCGCGATCTTGCCAACGTGGGCCGCATCCTTCTCTCGGAACTGACGCCGCTCGTCGGCGCCCAGCATGGCCTGATCTATCAGATGGACGCCGAGGCGGAGACGCCGCACCTCGTCCTGCTCGCCTCCTACGCGGATGGCGGGGAAGGCCATTCCCCGAAACGGCTTCGCATCGGCGAAGGCCTTATCGGACAGTGCGCGGCCGAGAAGAAGAGTCTGCTGATCATGGATGTTCCGCGCAGCGGAGCCATGGTCAGATCAGGCCTCATCGAGGCCATCCCTCAGTGCATCATCATCCTGCCCGTTCTCTTCGAGGGCGAGACGAAGGCGGTGATCGAACTCGCCGCCTTGAAGGCCTTCACGGCGTCCCACCTGGCTCTGCTCGAGCAGCTTACGGACAGCATCGGCATCGTCCTCAACAGCATCGAGGCCACGATGAAGACCGAGGCGCTCCTCAAGCAGTCGCAGCAGCTCGCGACCGAACAGCAGCTTCAGCAGACCGAGCTCCAGGAGAAGAACGAGCAGCTGGCCCAGAAAGCGCAGCAGCTCGTCGAGCAGAACATCGAGGTGGAGCGCAAGAACCAGGAGATCGAACAGGCGCGCCGCGCCCTCGAGGAGAAGGCGAACGAGCTCGTCACCACGTCGAAGTACAAGACCGAGTTCCTGGCCAACATGTCCCACGAACTGCGCACGCCTTTGAACTCGATCCTCATTCTCGGCCAGCAGCTGAGCGAGAACCCGGAGCAGAATCTCACCGCAAGGCAGGTCGAGTACGCGAAGACCATCCACGGCGCCGGCACGGATCTCCTGAACCTCATCAGCGACATCCTCGATCTCTCGAAGATCGAATCGGGCACGGTTTCGGTCGAGGCCGAGGAGATCCCTTTCACAAAAGTGCTCGACACGGTGGAGCGCTCCTTCCGCCACGAAGCGGAGAACCGAAAGCTCACTTTCGGCCTCCACCTCGACGCGACGCTCGGGCGCGGCATCGTTACCGACTCGAAGCGCCTCATGCAGGTTCTGAAGAACCTCCTCTCCAATGCGTTCAAGTTCACCGCGCGAGGCGGCGTGCGTTTGAGCGTCACCCCGGCGCCTTCGGGCTGGAGCCCCGAACATCCGGTTCTCTCCAAGGCGTCCATGGTGGTGGCCTTCGAGGTTGCGGATACCGGCATCGGGATTTCACCCGAAAAGCAGGAGATCGTCTTCGAGGCGTTCCAGCAGGCGGATGCCGGCACCAGCCGTAAGTACGGGGGCACCGGCTTAGGCCTCGCCATCAGCCGTGAGCTCGCCACGCTTCTGGGCGGAGAAATTCAGCTTCACAGCGTGCCGGGGACGGGGAGTACCTTCACTCTCTACCTGCCGCTCAACTACGCGGACCCCTCTGCATCCGCGCTGATGAAAGATAATTCCAAGGCCCCCCCAAAAAATCCCGCGTTGAGCGCGCCGGTCGAGGTTCCGCCCGAGCGGATTCCGGACGACCGCAACGACTTGCAGCCGGGCGATGCGATCCTCCTCATCGTCGAGGACGAGCCGCACTACAGCCGCATGCTGGTCGACCTCGCCCGTGACGAGGGCTTCAAGGTCCTGGTCGCGAGGCGCGGCGCCGAAGCGTTGGCGCTGGCGCGCGAGTATCACCCGACCGCGGTGTCGCTGGATGTCTTTCTCCCCGACATGCTCGGCTGGACCGTCCTCAGCCAGCTCAAGCACGACCCGAAGACTCGCCACATCCCCGTGCAGATCGTCAGCGTGGACGACGATCGCCGGCATGGCCTGGTTCGCGGCGCCTTCGCCTACGTGACGAAACCCACGACCCTTGAAGGGCTCGATGAAACGATTTCCCGGATCAGGGAGTACGCGACGCCGCATCGCAAGAGGCTGCTCGTCGTCGAGGACAACGCGGCTGAGCAGCTAAGCATCCGGGCGCTTCTCGGCCACGACGACATCGACATCATCACCGCTGAGTCGGGTGGGGAGGCCTTGAAGGTGCTCCACGAGGAAGAGTTCGACTGCGTGGTGCTCGACCTGCGCCTGCCCGACATGTCCGGGTTCGAGGTCCTCGAGCGGCTCGCGGGCGATGACCGGCTCAAGGACCTCCCCGTCGTGGTGTTCACCGGGAAGGAACTCTCACCCGAGGAAGACGCACGGCTGCACAGCCTCGCGCGGAGCGTCGTCGTGAAGGGTGTCGAGTCACCCGAGCGCCTGCTCGACGAGACCTCCTTGTTCCTCCACCGCGTCACCACGGATCTGCCCATCGAGAAGCAGCAGATGCTCGAACGTTTGCACCGTTCAGACGAAGACCTCGAGGGGAAGGTAGCCCTTGTCGTCGACGACGATGTGCGGAACATCTTCGCCCTGAGCAGCGTGCTCGAGCGCCGCGGCATGAACGTCCTCTCCGCGAGCACGGGCCAGGAGGCGATCCGGACGCTCGAATCGCATCCGGAACTCGCGATTGTCTTGATGGACATCATGATGCCGGGGATGGACGGGTATCAGACCATCCAGGCCATAAGGGCCATGCCCGAGCATCGCCGGCTGCCGATCATCGCGCTCACCGCCAAGGCGATGAAGGGGGACCGGGAGAAGTGTCTCGAGGCGGGCGCCTCCGACTACCTCGCCAAGCCCGTCAATACCGAACAACTGCTCTCGGCGCTTCGCACGTGGCTCCATCGATGAAGCACAGACCCGTGAGCGTGCCCCGGCCGGTAAACATTCTCATGGTCGACGACCAGGCGGGAAAACTGCTGAGTTATGAAACCATCCTCGCGAGCCTGGGGGAGAATCTGATCCGGGCGAACTCGGGCAAAGAGGCCCTCGAGCTTCTCCTGAAGACGGATGTCGCCGTCGTTCTGGTGGATGTCTGCATGCCGGACCTCGACGGCTTCGAACTCGCCTCCATGATCCGCAACCATCCGCGCTTCCATAAGACCGCGATCATCCTCGTCTCCGGCGTCCTCGTCGATGATTCCGCCCGGCTGAAGGGCTACGGCTCGGGTGCGGTCGACTACATTTCCGTGCCGATCGTTCCCGAAATCCTCCGCGCGAAGGTGGCGGTCTTCTGCGATCTGCACCGGAAGACCGAGGAACTCCAGCGGCTCAACCGGGAGCTCGAACAGCGGGTGAGCGAACGGACCGCGGAGATCGAGGCTGCCCTCCAGGAGGCTCAGGAGGCCCGTCGAGAAGCGGAGAACGCGGACCGTCTCAAGGACGAGTTCCTCGCCACCTTGTCGCATGAGCTTCGAACTCCTTTGAGTGCCATCACCGGCTGGGCCCACCTCCTTCAGGCGGAGAATCTGGACAGCGCGTCTCACAAGAAAGGCGTGGAGACGATCAAGCGCAACGCCCGCCTCCAGGCGCAACTCATCTCCGACATCCTCGATGTCTCGAGGATCATCACAGGGAAACTGAGGCTGAACCGCGAGCCGGTGAACCTGTCAGGAGTGATCCGTACCGCCCTCGACACGCTGAGGCCCACGGCCGACGCGAAAAACATCGCCATAGATCCCCACCTCGAGGAGAATGACGAACTGACTCTGGTCGACCCGGTGCGCCTCCATCAGGTGATATGGAATCTCGTCTCGAACGCGATCAAGTTCGCCGGCAAGGGGGGGCGCGTCGATGTCTGGCTGGACGCGAGCGGGCCGCAAGTCGAGATCCGGGTCGAAGACAACGGCCCCGGCATCGGCCCCGAGTTCCTGCCCTACATCTTCGACCGCTTCAGGCAGGGCGACTCGTCGAGCACAAGGCCGCATCATGGCCTCGGGCTGGGTCTTGCGATCGTGAGGCATCTGGTCGAATTGCATGGCGGCAAGGTTGAGGCGACAAACCGCGCGGATGGCCCGGGCGCCTCCTTCAGGATCCTTCTGCCACGCCACGTGTCGACGATAGAGAGCGCACGGGAGGGGGCCGGGGCGTTTCCGCCGGGGGATGACGGGGCCTGGCAGGAAAAAGCGCCCTCCCTGCGTGGGATTCGGGTTCTTGTGGTGGACGACGAAGCCGATGGCCGCGAAGTGGTGGCGGCCATCCTGGAAAGCTGTGGGGCCGAAGCCCGCGTGGCGGCCTCCGCGGCCGAGGCGGTGGCGATCATCGAGCGCGACCCGCCCGACGTGCTGATAGCCGATATCGAGATGTCGGGGGAGGACGGGTACGCCCTTCTTCGAAGGGTGAGGGGCCTGAGCTCAGAGCGGGCGTCACAGCTTCCTGCGGCGGCGCTCACGGCCTACGCGAGCAGCCAGGACCGGCTGAAGGTCCTGAGTTCGGGTTTCCAGATGCACGTCGCGAAGCCCGTGCAGCCGGGAGAGCTGGCAAGGACGGTGGCGACCCTCGCCGAGTCCAGGATCGTTGCGGGCCGCCGTGCCCTGAAGGGCTGAAGGCTCAGGTCCTCCGCGTGCCCATCTCGCGGCGCACGTCTTTCTCGATGTCTCGCGCCTTGATGGCGTCTCGCTTGTCGTGCGACTTTCGGCCCCGCGCTAAACCAATCTCGAACTTGACTCGCCCGCCTTTGAAATAAGCCTTGAGGGGAATCAGGGTGAGACCCTTCTCCGTCACTTTGCCCCCGATTTTCAGGATGTCCTTCTTGTGCATGAGGAGCTTTCGCTGCCGCTCTTCGGAGTGATTCATCCGATTGCCGTGGGAATAGGGCGCCACGGAGGCGCCGGAGAGAAAGAGTTCGCCGTTCCTGAACTCGACATAGCTGTCGCGAAACTGAAAGCCGTTCTCTCGGAAGGCCTTCACCTCGGTGCCGCGGAGAGCAATGCCGACCTCATGTTTCTCGAGGATGTCGTATTCGTGAAGGGCCTTGCGGTTCGTAGCGAGGATCCGGAT
>JAYUUU010000434.1:0-10145 GCA_043754395.1 Vicinamibacteria bacterium | reverse complement strand
TCGCCGTCTTCCGCCACTTCGCTCGGCGAAACCGGAACGAGCATCTTCGACTTGATGTGGATGAGGGTCGCGGCCATGACCATGAACTCGCCCGCCATCTCGAGGTTCAGGATCTCCATCAGACGGATGTATTCGATGTACTGGCGCGTGATGGGCGCTATCGCGATGTCCTTGATGTACATCTGATTCTTGCGGATCAGATGGAGAAGGAGGTCGAGCGGGCCCTCGAAGTCCTGGATGTCGAACTTCACCTGGATCTTCGGCGCATCCTCGGGGAACGTGGGCTCCCAGCCCGCGGGGGCGGTGAGCTTGCCCGCCTCTGCGCCTTCAGCCGTGCCTTCGCCGGGAGCGGCCACCACGGCCGCAGGCACCACCTCACCGGTCGGGATCACGTTTTCGTCTTTCGGCGGTTCGGACATCTGGTTCAGTACGCGATCTTCATGGCCCGGTGGACTTCTTCCATCGTGGCCTGGGCGACCTTGCGGGCGCGGGCACTGCCGTCTTTGAGGATGTCCATCACGGTGTCGGGACGGCGGCTCAGTTCTTCACGCTTCTGCCGCATGGGCTCGAGTCGCGTCACGACGTGATCGGCGAGCTTTGACTTGCAGTCGATGCAGCCGATGGTGGCCGTGGTGCAACCAAGGGTCGCCCAGTCGCGCGTCTCCTGGGTGGAGAACGCCTTGTGCAGGTCGAATACCGGACACTTGCCGGGATCGCCCTTGTCGGACCTCCTTTGACGCGCGGGGTCGGTCACCATCGTCTTGAGCTTCGATCGGATCTCGGCTTCGGTGTCCTTCAAAAGGATGGAGTTGTTGTAGCTCTTCGACATCTTGCGGCCATCGGTGCCCGGGGTACGCGGCACCGGCGTCAGCAGAGTCTGGGGCTCGGGGAAGACCTCGCCGTAGAAGTTGTTGAAGCGGCGAACGATTTCACGCGAAATCTCGATGTGCGGAGCCTGATCCTCACCCACCGGTACCGCGTTCGCCTTGTAGATGATGATGTCGGCCGTCTGGAGCAGCGGGTAGCCAAGAAAGCCGTAGGTCGCGAGGTCGCGGTTCGCGAGATTGGCCTGAACATCCTTGTACGTGGGCACGCGTTCGAGCCACGAGACGGGTGTGGTCATCGACAAGAGCAAGTGAAGTTCGGCGTGTTCGGGCACGAGACTCTGGATGAAAACCACCGACTTCGCGGGATCGATACCCGCGGCGAGCCAGTCGAGGGTCACTTCGATCACGTTGGCCTTGATCGCTGAGGGATCCTCGTATTCGGTGGTCAGCGCGTGATAGTCGACCACGCTGTAGAAACAGTCGTGGCTGTCCTGCAGGCGCACCCAGTTGTCGAGAGCCCCCGTGAGATGGCCGAGGTGAAGAGCGCCGGTGGGACGCATGCCCGAAAGAATGCGGGGCTTCGGTTTCGTTTCCATGGCTTCCTAGGAGATCAGGCGCTCGATCACGCCGAGGACGAGCCTTTGGGGTGGTCCCATCAAAGCGCCCAACACGCCGGTGAAGAACAGGGCGAAAAGAATCAATGTGCCGTAGTTCTCGGCGACATGATCGAACTTCTCCCCGATGCTCCGCGGCAGCGACCAGGACATGATGTGAGAGCCGTCAAGAGGCGGCACGGGCAGCATATTGAAGAGCATCAGACTGACGTTGAGCAGGACGCCCGCGCGGAAGATGTGCTCGATGCCTTCGACCGACTCCTTGGGCAGACCGGAGTGGATCGTGATGGCGAAGAGAACCGTGAAGAAGATAGTAAGGATCAGGTTCGACGCCGGACCGGCGAGGGCTACCGAGATATGCCCGCGTCTTAAGGAAACGTCGCGCCGGAATCGGCCGGGGTCGTAAGGCGTGGGCTTCGCCCAGCCGAGCAGCGACAAGCCGCCGAAAATCTGAAGCAGGGGCATCAGGATGGTGCCGAAGGGGTCGATGTGAGGCACCGGATTGAGGGTGATCCGGCCCAGGCTCGCTGCGGTGTCGTCCCCCATTTTGAGGGCCATCCAGGCGTGCGCCGATTCGTGGAACGAGAGGGAGAAGAGCAGGACGAGATAGTTCGTCAGAGCGAGGGCGAACCGTTGGGCGTCGAAATCGGGCATGGAGGGGGTTTGGGCAGCGACAGTCCGTGTTTTCACGGTCCTTGAATATGGGTCGTCCTGAAGGACCCTTTTGGGGGCTCTTAGCATGGATCCTGTCGACATTTCGGGCGGCCCGAGGTGCGCATCAGGGCACCCTGCTTGGGAGGCCGAAGAGCGAAGGAATCCTAGCAGAGAGCGCCTGAAGGCGTCCGCGATATGAAAGGATTGAGGGCGCATGTTCTCCGAAATCAAGATGGTGACGGTGGGGGTCAAGGATCTGGACCGCTCGATCGCTTTTTACGCGGATGCGTTCTCGTTCGAAGAGATCTCAAGGACCAGGGTGGACAACGAAGCGGTCTCCGAGGCTTGGAGGATTCCCGCGGGCATCTCGGGGCGGTTCGCGATCATGGGCATCCCCGGCATCGACTCGGGAATGCTGCGGCTCGTGGAATGGACGCCCTCGGGAGAGCACGTCTGGTCGGCCCCGGCCCGCTTCCAGGACCTCGGAGCCTACGCCGTGAACTTCCGGGTGAAAGATGTGAATGTCGCGTGGGACCTGCTCGGGCGCTCAGGGGCGAAGGAGAAATCGAAGCCCACGTACTGGGAGGTCGAGCAGAACATCGCGGCGTGGGACTCGCAGTGCTACGACCCCGACGGCACATTGCTCGACGTGTTTCAAGTCGTCGGCGAGATCGAACGGACGCTTGGCCCGTTCGCCCCCGGTCGCGACGTGACCGAGGTGCAGACGCTCGCGATTCATTGCCTCGACGCGCGGCGCTCGGAGGAGTTCTACGTGGGTCTTGGTTTCGAGCCGCTCTACGACCGCGTCATCGAGCACCTGTGGCACTTCCTCGGCCTGCCCCAGGGCACGAAGCTTCACAACATCAATCTGGTCATGCGCGGTGAGAGGGCGACCGGTCGCGTGGAATTGGCCCAGTACATCGGCGTGCCCGGCCGCTCCCTCAAGTCGCGAACCGTGGCGCCGAGTCGCGGGCCGTTGATGATGTCAATCCGCGTGAACAGCCTCGAGAAGGCGACGGAGCGCATCAAGGATCTGGGCGGGAAACCGATCGGAGCCGGGCGTTACGACTCTCCTCCGTTCGGCTTTGTTGCCGCCGCCACGTTCTTCGGACCGAGCGACGAAGTGATCGAACTCTTCGAGACGGCCTGAGCCGCTACCCGACGGCGGCCGTCGTCTCAGACCATCTCGACGGCTTCGATGCGTTCCTTCTCGACGTCGATGAACTTGTCGAGGAACTCGGCGATCTCGGGGTCGGTAACGATGCTCTTGAGCAGAGTCGAGGCGCGGAGGAGCGCCTCGCTGCGGGCCACGAAGTATTTGGCCGGAACGAGACGGGTGCGCAGCTCGCCGATGGTGTCGCGAAGCGCGAAGAGGTAGGCGAAGTCGGGGGCGAAGTCCTTCCAGCTCTTCACATCGGCCACCATCTCCTTCGAGGCGGACAGGCTGCTGATGAGAGCACTCATCGACTGGGTGACGAGCGGGACATCGGGGTGAGCGGCCAGGACGAAGCACGCGCTCGTTACGGTCTGGCCAATGAGCGTGCGCAGGACTTTTCGCGGGATGCCGACACCCGCGCCCTCGCGAACGAAACTGACCGGGTACTCGGTGACTGCGGACTCCTCGATCGCGATGACCGCGGCGCGCCGCTTCGGCACGACGCCGCCTTCCGCGAGCAGAGCGCTCTCACCGATGACGCCGTCCGGGCCCACCACGCCGATCAGGCCATCCTCGGTCTTGATGCCCAGGCGGCCCTTGTCGACGAACGCGATGGTCGTCGCGAATTCGCCATGCCACCACAACACATCGCCCTTGTTGAGTTTCTTGACCTGCATGTCCGAAGGTTCAGTCATGGCAACAGTCTAGCCAGACTTCACCGGGGTTCGGGCCCTTGCGCGGCCGAATCCGGCCGGACCGCCGAGAAGACCCTGGCGGCGAGCGAGGGACCAACCACCGCGGCCATCTCCGCCTCGCTTGCCGCCTTCACTCCCTTGAGCGAGCCGAAAGCGCGAAGGAGCTTCGAACGCGCCTGAGGGCCGACGCCTTTGATGGCGTTCAGCTCGGAGGCGATGGTGCGCTTCGATCGGCGGTTTCGATGAAACTTCACGGCAAAGCGGTGCGCCTCGTCGCGGACCGCCTGCATCAGTTGAAGAGTGGGCGTCGAATGCGCGAGGACGACGGGCTCGGCACGGCCGCGGACATACAGGATCTCCTCGCGCTTGGCGAGAGAGGCGAGGGGCAGCTCACCAAGGCCGAGTTCGTCGAGGGCCGCGGCGGCAGCGCCCAGTTGTCCTTCGCCTCCATCGATCAGGACGAGGTCGGGAAGATCCGCACCTTCCTCCAGCAACCGTCGATAGCGGCGTCCCACCACCTCGCGCATCGAAGCGAAGTCATCCGGGCCGTTTTCCACCGTCTTCACCTTGAAGGTGCGGTAGTCCGACTTCTTCGGCGCGGCCATTTCGAAAACCACCATCGAGGCCACGATGTCCGAACCTTGAAGGTTCGAGATGTCGAAACATTCGATCCGACGCGGTTCGTCAGGCAGACCGAGGGCCTCCATCAGCGCCACGAGTATCTCCCGCGACCTCTTCTTCGGATGGCGCCACTCGAGATCGTGCGCGAGTTTCGCGTTGCCGATGACGAGTTCGAGAAGCCGGACCTTCTCGCCCCGTTGCGGCACGCGGAAACGCACCTGCACGCCCCTTCGCTCGGTGAGCCACGTCGCGAGAGCCTCCATGCCTTCGAAGGACTCGGACACCAGAATCTCGCGCGGAACGTAACGATCGTTTTCGTAGAACCGGGCCACCGACTCCTCGAGCAGGCGCGTCTCATCACCCACACGGTCGAGGAGGAACCCTTCGCTCGAGGCCACACGGCCGTCACGCACACAGAAGACCTGAAGGGAGGCGCGGCCCTCTTCGACGTGAATGCCGAAGACGTCTCGCTCGTCGACCTCGGCGGTGGTGATCTTCTGGGGCATCTCCAGGCGCTCGAGAGCCTGGATGGAATCGCGGACGGCGGCTGCGTTCTCGAAACGCTCTTCCTCTGCGGCCTTGAGCATGGCGGCGCGGAGATCTTTCAGGACTTCATCGGTTCGCCCTTCGAGAAACTTTGCGGCATCGCCGCAGGACTTTCGATAATCCTCGAGCGAGCAGATCGATGCGACGCACGGCGCCAGGCACCGATGGATCTGAAACTGAAGGCACGGTCGTCCGCGGTTGCCGTCCAGCTTCTCGCGGCACGAGCGCACACCGAAGACGCGGTGGACGAGCGATGCGGTTTTGCGGCCGAGATGCGCGGGAATATAGGGCCCGCCGTAAGCGCTTTTGTCCTCGGCCACTTTGCGCACGATGTGGAGCCGAGGGTAGGTCTCGCCGAGGGTTAGTTTGAGATAAGGATGATTCTTGTCGTCGCGGAGGAGGACGTTGTAGGGCGGCTGATGCCGCTTGATGAGGTTGTTCTCGAGGGCCAGCGCCTCGCTCTCGCTGTCGGTGACGAGAATGTCGAGATCTTTGATCTCGGACACCATCGAGGCCTTGAGGTATGCCCCCTCGTGTCCTGCCTGAAAGTACGAACGCACGCGGTTTCTGAGCACGCGGGCCTTGCCGACGTAGAGGATCGTCCCCTCGGCGTTCTTGAACATGTACACGCCGGCCGAGATAGGAAGCTGTTCAAGTTTCGCGTCAAGCTTGCTGAGAAAAACGTCGGACATGGCGCGAGGGATGGTACCCGATGCGCCGCGCCAACCGCTCACGCGCCAAGCTTGTTTGGCACCCACGTCACCCCGGGCGCGCAGCCTGGCCTCGGGCCACGCAGGCCGGGGCCTAGAGGGGCAAGTGGTCGAAGTCGCAGCCGCTGCCCGGCACCGTTCACTTCCTGGTGACGGTAGCGCCCGAACGTTTGCCTCTGAGCAAGCTCGAAAGCCACGGTGTCGCGAGCGTTGCCAGGGCCGTGCCGAGAATCGCGAGGCCCATGTCCTTCTGCGCGTCCCACTGGTCGCCTTGAGTGCCGAGGTACTCCTGACCGAGTTCGGGACTGACGTTCCAGGCGGCGATGGCCTCGATGATCTCGAAGAAGCCGCTCCACGCCGTGATGACCATGGCCGGCAGAAACAGTGACCAGAAGCGACTCAGCTTGCGCGCTCGCACCAGATCGGCGAACGGAACGGTCAGCAGCACGCCGAACGCGAAGTGCACGATGCGGTCGTAGTGATTGCGCGACAGGTTCCAGGCGTCTTTCATCCAGTCGCCGAGCGGGACCTCCGCATAGGTGTAATGCGCCCCCATCGCGTGCATCAGCGCGAAGGGAAAGAGCATTGAGTAGGAGAGATCGGACAGCGGCAGGCGCTTATAGGTGAGGACCAGGAACGCCATCCCTGTGAACGCGAGCAGGTTCTCGAGCAGCCAGTCCTTGCGGGACACGGGGTCGATGGCGGCGACGATCCAGGTCAGCAGGTACAGGCCGAGGTAGACGTGGATCAGGCGTCGTTTGCGGAAAGGTTTGGTTGGCGGTGGGTCTGGACCTTTGGGCGGCTTTGGATGATCGACACCCCAGGTGACGAGGACGGTGATCGTGGCGCCGATCAACGCCACCAGCATGTCGAGGTGTGAATCCCATTCGTCACCTTGCGCACCGAGCCAATCCGGGCCGGTGCCCGGGCTCACGATCTCGGCGACGTTCCATTCGAGGACCTCGAACATCGTGCTCGCGGCCATGATCACAGAGACGGCGTACCAGTCGGCCGCGCGCTTGCTCAGGCCCGCGGTCCGTGCGAGAAACTCGCGTATCGGATAAGCCAGCAGCAGGCCGAATGAGAAATGGATCAACCGGTCGTAATAGTTGCGCCGGAGCTCAAGAGCTGACTTCAGCCAGTCGCCGATGGCCGAATGCGCATAGCCCGTGTTCGTGCCGATCGCATGAAGGCTGAGGAAGATCGCGATCAAGAGGTATGAGAGGTTGGAGAAAGCGAAGCGACGGTGCGTGAACACCAGAATCCCGACGAAGAAGAAGACGAGCAGGTTCTCGATCAGCCAGATCGAGAAGTCGCGAGGCGCTATGCCGGTCGCGATGAACACCACGCCGTAGACGGCGGCAATTCCAGCGAGGAAGCGATTGGGCTTGGCTTTCGCAGTCATCGAAGCGTAGCCCGTCTATCGCGGCGGACGGCTCCGTCCCGGATCGTCGACGACGGTGGGGGCCCGATCATGCTCGTGCACATAGCCGCGAAACCTTACTTCGGACCCGGCGCGATCTTCTTCAGGTAGTCACCGAAGCCGAAGAAGAACACGACCTTGTCCTGAGCGTCCTGGCCGCCCTGGTCCTGGGCCGCCACCAGCGCCAGCCGCTTGCCATCGGGATGGAGAGCGTACGGGCTGAATCCGGGGCCGCCCACCTCCCGGTAGCCGGTTGGGGACCAGACCTGCGGCTTATCGGCGCGGAATGACTCGCCGGCGGTCGTGTATGGCGCGAACATGACCTTACCCCCGCTCAAGAACAGGAGTTCGTGCGCAGTCTGGGACCAGGAGGGGAGGATGCCCCCGTCGGTCGAGACGCGCCATTTCCCGTCCGGGCCGGGGAACGGGCGCACGTACACCTCGAAGGGGCCGCCGTCGTTGGAGAAGTAGGCGATCCATCGGCCATCCGGTGAGAACATCGGGACGACCTCTGACACCGGCGTGGCGAGAAACACGGTGGCCTTGCCGGGCGAAAGGCCCCGGCCCGGGTCGCCCTCAAACGGGAGGATCATCAGGTCGAACCCCGTAGTGCCTGTGCGATCCTCCTGGAACGCCAGGAACTTCCCGCTTGGATGCCACGAATAGGCCGATTGGTTGTTCGGGCTGTCGGTCAGACGCGTGGGCTCGCCCGTCCCGTCGGCGTTCATCCAATACAGGTTGGAAACGCCAGACTTGGCCCGATCGGACCAGAACACGATGCGCCGGCCGTCGGGCGTCCAGACCGGGATGCGATCTTCACCCGGGTCGAAGGTCAACTGCGTCAGTGTGTCGCGGGCCCACTCGTACACCCAGATGTCGCGCTGCTTTCCGTCAGAGATGTTGAGCGCCAACCGCCGGCCGTCCGGCGAGAAACGCGGATTCGACCAGTTGGCCCTGGTTGCGCTCAGCACCGACGTCTTGCCGTCGCGTGTCATCCAGTCAATCGGGTTCATCACCGTCTGGGCCGTCCCGGGCACGTACACCAGCGTGCCGTCGGGCGAGAAGGCCACTTGCGCGCTGCCCGTTGAGGAGTTAGCGGCGATGCCCTCCAGCGCCGGAACGGCCTGACCTCTCGTCTCCAGACGACCCAGATCGAAGGGCGTCGCGAACAGGGTGCCCTGCTGCATGTAAACGAGATGCCCGCTCGTGACATACCGACCGTAGTAGCCGCCGCGAACGACGATCTTCGGCGGCCCGCCCGAAAGCGGCGCCACCACGACGTTGGCGCCATCCCAGCTGCCTGTCGCAGCACTCTCCGTATAGAGGACGTGCTTGCCGCCCGGGAGCACCTGGGGCCAGCGCTGTGTTGTGGCGCCCTCGCCGAGTTTGCCGAAATCCGCCGGTGTGCCCCCGGACGAAGGGACCCGCAAGAATTTCATATTCGCTGCGCCATTAGGCGTGAAGATGATCGTGTCGTCGTCGGTCCAAGCACCCCCGCGACCGTTCGGCGCGTCGCACAAATTGACGGCCGCGCCGCCGGTGACTGAGACCTTCTTGAGTTTCCCGCTCGCGAAGAACGCGATCCACTGGCCATCGGGCGAGAAGAACGGGCTCTCCGCGCCCTCCGTGCCGGCGAGCTCGCTCGCCTGCAACTGATCGAGTTTCCGGACGAAGAGACGTTGGGGCTGGCCCTGCGGTTGCGCCACAAACGCGAGCGTCGAAGCGTCGGGCGAAAGGATCGCCGACGCGCCACGCAACGTCGGCACCGACGCGGCGGCGCCGATGAGGGAGAGCAGTTTGCGCGGCGCGGCTCTTTGCGCCACTCGCCACGGTGACCACAATGCGAGTGCCGTTGCGAGTGCCAAAGCTCCCGCGACCGCCCACGGCAGAGCGCGACGCCACGCGGGGACGACGGCTGCGGCCGCGGTGGTCGGAGCCGATGCTGCGCTGTCCGGCCCGCCTGCTTCGATCCGCGCGATCTTCACGCGCGCCTCGCCGATGTCACGCAGCCGCGTCTTCAAGTCCCGATCGAGACAGCGTCCGATGAGCCGCTTGAGCGGCGGCGGTGTCGTGCTCGGCAGCGCGTCCATCGACAGCGTGTCTTTCAGGACGGACGCGAGGGTTTCCGAGACATCGTCGCCCTTGAAGGCGCGCTGTCCCGAGAGCATCTCGTAAAGCACGACGCCATAGGCCCAGATGTCGGCGCGACGATCGACGGTTTTTCCCTTGGCCTGCTCGGGCGACATGTAGGCCGCGGTGCCTAGGATCATTCCGGTCGTCGTGGCCTGATGGGTCAGCGTGGGGGAGTGGGAGACATCGGGGTTCGATGTGCCGGTCGGGTCCATCGCCTTGGCGAGGCCGAAGTCAAGGACCTTCACAACGCCGTCGGTCCGAACCTTGATGTTGGCGGGTTTGAGGTCGCGATGGACGACGCCGTGCTCGTGCGCGGCTTCGAGCGCCTCGGCGATCTGGCGCGCGATCGGCAGCGCGTCCGCGATGAGCATCGGTCCTCGTGCGATGTGCGCGGACAGGTCCTCACCCTCAACCAGTTCCATGACGAGGGCGCGGGAACCAGGCGAGGATGCGCCCGCCGCGGGAACCTCCTCGACGCCGTAGATGGCCGCGATGTTGGGGTGGTTCAGCGACGCGAGTGTCTGCGCTTCGCGCGTGAACCGGGCGAGACGTTCATGGTCCTGCGCGAAGACATCGGGCAGAACCTTGATCGCGACGTCCCGGTTGAGCTTCGTATCGCGCGCGCGAAACACTTCGCCCATTCCTCCAGCACCTATGGAGGCGGTGATTTCGTAGGGGCCGAGGCGTGTTCCCGGCAGGAGGGTCATGAATTTCGACAGTTTAGCCCGTCCATTCCTTGAGGAATCCGCTTCTCTTCCGAGAAGGC
>JAYUUU010000433.1:0-5055 GCA_043754395.1 Vicinamibacteria bacterium | reverse complement strand
GGCCCGAGCCCGGCGAGTGGCCGGGCGCTCCCTGCTATTGCGGCCGCACCGGTTGCATCGAGACATTCCTCTCGGGGCCGGGACTCGCCCGCGACTATTCCGCGGCAACCCGCGGCACGATCGAGCCGAAGGAAATCGCTCGACGCGCTGAAGCAGGCGAAGCCGCGGCGGTGGCCTGCCTGGATCGATACGTGAATCGTCTCGCCCGGGCCCTCGCCACCATCATCAATGTGCTCGATCCCGACGCCATCGTGCTCGGCGGCGGTCTCTCGAGCATTCCCAGGCTCTACCCTGACGTGCCCGCACAATGGGAGCGTTACATCTTCTCCGACCACGTGGCGACCGAACTGTTCCCGCCGAAGTTCGGCGATTCGAGCGGCGTGCGCGGCGCGGCCTGGCTGTGGCCGCTCAGAACATCTGAGAAACTGCCCGGATGAAACATCGATTCTTCTTGCCTCTTCTGGCCGCGGCGATGGGCCTCGCGGTCCCCGGCGTTTCGCAGGCTCAAGCGAAGAAGGTGTACATCTCCGTCGACATGGAAGGCATCAGCGGGATCAGCGGTGACGATCAGCTGTCGGCCACTGGGTCCGAATACGGGCGCTCGCGCAAGCTCATGGTCGAGGACGCGAACGCGGCGATCCGGGGCGCGCTCGCCGCGGGGGCTACCGACATTCTCGTGAACGATTCCCACGGCGGTCAGCGCAACCTGCTCCCTGAAGACCTCCACCCCAAAGCCCGGCTCATCTCCCACAGCTTCAAGCGCCACGGAATGATGGAAGGCCTCGACGACACCTTCGATGCCGTGATCTACATCGGCTATCACGCCAAGGCCGACACTCCCGCGGGGCTTTTCGCGCATACGGGATCCGGCGTCGTGAGGGATCTCGAGATCAACGGGCGGTCGGTGGGCGAAGGCGGACTCAACAGCGCGCTCGCCGCGTGGTACGGCGTGAGTGTCATCCTCGTGACCGGCGACGATGTGGCGATCCGCCAGGTGCTCGACACCGCACCCGGCGCGCGTGGTGTCGAAGTCAAGCGTGCGATCAACGTGCGCGCGGTTGAACTCAAACCACTTCAGAAAGCGCGCGAAGAAATCGAGCGCGCCGCCCGCGAAACGGTTTTGGCGTCATCGCGCCCAAGAGCCGAGAAACTGGCGCAGTACCGCGTTCGCATGCGTTTCAGGAACTTCATCATCCCCGAGATCGCCGGCGCGTTTGAAGGTATCGAGGTCGAAGCGCCCGACACCGTGGTGTTCACGCGCAAGACGATGCCCGAGGCGTACCGCTTGATCCGGGTGCTCTACCGCTACCTCGACTCGAACTAGCCACCGCTATCGTCTGCCGTTCCCTACGATGGCGCGCTGTCCTGCTGAAATAGCGACGAAGATCACATTCACCAGGGGCCCCCTCCACTCCCTTTTTGACGTGCGCGGAGGACGGGTTCGTCGCCCTCCGAGTACAGCTGCGAAACTCATCACGCTCGAGCACTTGAACTTAGAACCTGGCATGGGGGTTGCTGTTTATCCGCGGCGAAGGAGACACATCATGAGACGAACAACCCTCGCGGCCGCACTCGCATTCGCCACTCTCGCCGCCTTCGCCACTCCCGCGCAGGCGGGCGGTCAGATCGGCATTCAGGCCGGACCGAACCGCGGTTACTACGATCGAGGCCGTTACGAGGTCCGACGCATTGCGTTCGACAACGGGTATCGCGATGGTCTTCGTGAAGGAGAGAAGGATGATCGCAGCGACGATCGTTACAACTACCGCGACGAACGACGCTATCGGCAGGGGGACGCGGGCTACCGCCGTGAATACGGCTCGCGCTTCGCTTACGCATCCGCGTATCGGCAGGGCTTCGAGGACGGCTATCACCGGGCCTACTCGAATCGCCGCACCGGCCGTTTCGATCGTCGGCGTTACTAAGCTCTAGGGAACTTCGTCAATGAAGACCTCTCGACTGTTCGCCGCCCTCATCGTGGGCACCGTCCTCCTTGCCCCCGCATGTTCAACCACGCGGGGGCCCGGGGACCGGCCGATTTCCCACGGTTACTCCGCGTATGACGAGGGGTTCAAGCGAGGCCTCATGGCCGGCGGTTGGGCCGGTTATCGCGACGTTGGCAAGCCCTTCCGCAAGAGCTATTGGAACGACGGTCAGTACCGTAGTGGTAGCGAAGGGTATCGGACGCAATACGGGTCGAAGGCCGCATATTCCGACGGCTTCCGCGCCGGCTACGAACGTGGTTACCGCGAGCGTCGCGGGCGAGAAAACCGCGATCGAAAACGGTGAGGTAGCAAGGCGGGTTACATACCCCGCCCGCCAGCGGGCCTAGAATCGACACCATGGCGACCGGTTCCCAAGCGTTGCGTATCGGTGTCGTCGATCCGGTGGGCGCCATCGACCCGCGCACCATGGCCGAGGCAACCACGATCCTCCTCGCGCGTCAGATCTTCGAAACACCGTTCCAGGCATCTTCTTCGGGCGACGCGGTGCCAGCTCTCTTCAACGAAAAACTGGTTGAGGAGCCTGGAAGCGCCGGGCTCAGGTTCTCGACCACAGTGAGGACCGACGCGCGTTTCAGCGACGGCTCACCGGTGACTCCGGAGGACGTCGTGGGAGCCCTCTCCCTGGATCCGGTGTTCACGAGCCGCGCCTCGGCCGCTTTCCGCGACGGCCGTGTCGTCCTCACTCTCGAGGCGCCGAACACGCGTTTCGATCTCTTCCTCACCATGTGCGGCATGCTGTATCGCGAGCGCGGCGACGACCTCCTCGGCTCAGGCCCGTACATGCTCGGTCCGTCTGAGAAGGACGTAGTCCGTCTGGTGAGAAACCCTCACGCGCGTACTCCCGCGAAGATCGAATCCATCGAAGTGCGCACTTATCCAGTCGACGCACAGACCGGACGACCCACAGCACTTCTGGCCGCGCTCGAAAAAGGCGAGGTCGATCTCGCCCCGAGGCTTTCCTGGCGTGATGTGAACCTGCTCAAGAACACCGCGGTGGTCATGAAGCCGGTGAACTCGACGTGCATGCTCTACATGAACAACGAGCGACTCACCAGCGTGAAGCTGCGCGCGGCCATCGCGTTGTCAATCGATCGCACAGTCGTGGCGGAAACCGCCTTCGGCGAGAACCCGCTCGCCTTTCGCGCCACCGGACTCCTTCCTCCCGCCCTCGGCAAGACCAACGACCGCCTCATGCACGACATCGAGCGGGCGCGCACGCAGTGGCAGGAGGCGGGCGGATACAGCAAACCCCTGGCGATCCTGTATTCACCGGCCCCGCGTCCTTATCTGCCCGCACCCGCCGCGGTCGCGCGACATCTGCGGGATCGGATCCGGCGTCTCGGCGCAAACGTGGAGGCGGAGGAACTACCTTCTGGAGAGCTGATCGGCCGCCTCAACTCGGGAAACTACGACTTCGCCATCATGGGCAACATCCCGGACAGCCCGGATCCAAGCGACTATCTCTCCGCGGTGGTGGGCTCGGACGCGGTGCCTTCGGGGGTCGAGGGCGCCTCCTTCGCTTTCAACTTCGCGCGTTACAAGAGCCCCGAGATGGACGAGCTGATCGCGTCCTATCGGAAGGAGCGCCGGGAGGAAACGCTCGGAGAAGTCGGCCAGCTGATGGGTCGCGATGTGCCGCTCATCCCCCTGATGTACGGCCGGGCCTGCGTCGCTCACGCCTGGCGGCTCCGCGGTTTTCAGCCGACGGTGACCGGACTGGTGGACCTGGCGGCACTGACCCTGACGTAACGCCCAGCGCGATGTCTGAACCGACCCCTCCCATCGCCCGACGTATTCCCACAACCACTCTCCTCCACGGCGAGACGCTCGTCGATCCCTACTTCTGGCTGCGGGAGAAAGAGAACCCGGAAGTGCGGGCGTATCTCGAAGCTGAAAACGCCTACGCGGACGCGGTCACATCGCCCCTCTCCAGCCTGTCGGCCTCGTTGTACGACGAGATGTTGGGCCGCATCAAAGAGGATGACACGAGCGCCCCCTATCGCTTCCGCGGCTATTTCCATCGTATTCGGACCGAAAAAGGCCGGCAGTATCCGGTCCACGAGCGTCGCAAGGTTTCGACCGCGGACGAGACGTTTCAAACCGTCATCGACGTGAACGTTCTAGCCGAAGGCAAGTCCTTCATGTCCTTAGGCGCGTATTTGATGAGCGACGATGCTCAGCTCCTCGCCTACTCGACCGACGACACCGGCTTCCGCCAGTATCGGCTGCACGTAAAGAACCTTGTGAGCGGTGAGATTTGGAATCGCACCTTCGAGAAGACCATCTCGGTCGCATGGGCGGCCGACTCGCGCACACTCTTCTTCACCGAGGAAGATCACGCGAAACGAGCAGCCCGCCTTTATAGGGTCAAGGCCTGGAGCGATGAAGCGCCCGAGCTCATCTTCGAAGAGCCGGACGAGCGTTTCAATCTCGAGATCTTCCGGTCGAGGAGTGCAAAGGTCCTGTTCCTCGTGACCGCGTCGCACACCACCGCGGAGTTTCATTGGATCGATGCCGCCACACCGCAGGCGCGTTTCAGGATGATGGCCGGTCGCCGCCAGGACCATGAGTATGAGGTCGATCATCAGGGCGATCGTTTCCTCATCCGCACGAACGACCGCGGACGCAACTTCCGGCTCGTCGAGGCCCCGCTCTCGTCTCCCGCCCTGGAGAACTGGCGAGAGATCGTCCCGCATCGCGACGACGTGATGCTCGAAGCCGCCCTCGCCTTCGAAGACGCGGTGGTTCTGTGCGAACGCACGGGCGGCCTGCCGCGTTTTCGCTCGCTCCGGCGTGACGGCTCGAGGGGAGTCGAGGCTGCGTTCGACGAGCCGACGTACACCGCGTTTCCGCACGACAACCGCGAGTACCAGACTTCTACGTTCCGCTACTCGTATCAGTCTCTCGTGACCCCGCCTTCCGTGTTCGATCTCGATCTTGCGACCGGGAAGAGCACGCTCATCAAGCAGACGGAGATTCTGGGCGACTTCGATCGCGGACAGTATGTGTCGGAGCGCATTTTCGCGACGGCCCAGGACGGAACGAAGAT
>JAYUUU010000432.1:0-2375 GCA_043754395.1 Vicinamibacteria bacterium | reverse complement strand
GATCGCGCGATAGGAGGAGAGGTCATCGGCGTCTTCCGCGAAGAGAGCGAGTCGCGGCTCGAAGTCGCGCACCTCCGCGGGCAGCGAGGACTCGTCTGCCTGAGCGACGTAGGGTGGATTGCTCACAATCGCGTCGAACTCCGCCGCAGGAGGAATCGCTTCGAACCATCGCGAAAGCCTGAACTCGATACGCGAGGCAAGGTCGAGCCGCCGAGCATTCTCCGACGCGACGTCGAGGGCGGCCCCCGACACGTCGACCGCCACGGCCCTCGCGCTCGGTAGCTCGCGAAGGAGGGAGAGGGCGATGCAACCGGAGCCGGTGCCGAGATCGAGCAACCGCGGCGCGCTCAGGTCACGAAGTTGGTTGGCGACGCTCTCGATCAGAATCTCAGTATCGGGACGGGGTATGAGCACGGCGGGGTTGACCACGAACTCATCGCGCCAGAACGCGGCCCGGCCGAGGATGTACTGGACGGGTTCGTGTTGGGCGCGCCGCGCGATCGCCGCTTCGAACGCCTCGATGACGGCCGCACCCACAGGCTCATGACCACGCGCCAGCAGGTCGGCGCGGCTCCAGCCGGTGACACCGCGGAACAAGGATTCGGCATCGAGTTGGGGATTTGGAAGCGGAGCCGCAGGGGCCTGCCGGGTCGTACCCACGCCGCGCTCGGCCCCGAGCCCGAGACCAGCGGCTGCGTCAGCGATGAGCCCGGCCGCAGTGGGGAGAGGCATGACAGCCTCGCCGTCAGTGCGCGGATTGAACGCGTTCGGCCTGGTGGGTGGCGACGAGCTGCGCGATCAGAGCGTCGATGTCGCCTTCCATCGCGGTCTGGAGCGTATGCAGGGTCAGGCCGATACGATGGTCGGTCAGGCGCGACTGAGGGAAGTTGTAGGTGCGGATCTTCTCGGAGCGGTCGCCCGTGCCAACCTGCGACTTGCGGTTCTCGGCGATCTCCTTGTTCTGCACGGCCTGCGCGACCTCGTAAAGGCGCGAACGGAGAACCTTCATCGCTTTCTCGCGATTCTTGATCTGGCTCTTCTCATCCTGACACGACACGACCGTGTTCGTAGGCAGGTGGGTGATTCGGACCGCGGAATACGTGGTGTTGACGCTCTGGCCGCCCGGCCCCGAGGAGCAGAACGTGTCGATGCGGATGTCCTTCGCTTCGATCTTGATATCGACTTCCTCGGCTTCGGGAAGGACGGCGACGGTGATCGTGGAGGTGTGGATCCGGCCCTGGGCTTCGGTCGCGGGGACACGCTGCACGCGATGGACGCCGCTCTCGAAGCGGAGCTTGGAGTAAACCTTGTCGCCTTCGATCATGGCGATGACCTCCTTGATTCCACCGGAAGTGCCGCGGGAGATCGAAACGATGTCGACCTTCCACTTATGGCGCTCGGCGAAACGCTGGTACATCCGGAAGACTTCCTGGGCGAAGAGGGCCGCCTCGTCGCCGCCCGTGCCCGCGCGGATTTCGAGGATGACGTTCTTGTCGTCGTTCGGGTCTTTTGGGATGAGAAGAGGGCCGATGGCCGCGTCGGTCTCGTCCCGCTCCTTCTGAAGGTCCTTCAGTTCCTCGACCGCCATCGCGCGAAGTTCGGGGTCGGCTTCGGCCTTGATCATCTCCTCGACGCCCGCGACTTCGGCGAGCAGCCGCTTGTACTCCGCGAACATCTTGACCACGGGGGCGATATCGGACGCCTCTTTCGCGGTTCTGGTGATGCTGGACACGGCGCCGCTTGTGGAGGCGAGGTGAAGCATCTCCCCTTCAAGAGCGCGATGACGCTCCTCGATCTCCTTCAGCTTCTCGAATGTGATGGCGTCCATGGGTCAAAAGGGCTTTCGTGTTTCGTTCAGACGTTGCGGCCGAGACGGTGTCCGCCCGGGGACGTCTGATGAAAACTCGAAGACCCCGATTGGACGCTTATTCCAGGAGACTCTCTGACGAGCTACGCGGTGGGAGCGCCGGCGCGCTTCGCGAACTTCTTGGTGAAGCGCTCGATGCGGCCGGCCGAGTCCACGAGGCGCTGTTTGCCGGTGAAGAAAGGATGGCAGGTCGAGCAGATTTCGACGCGGATCTCAGCCTTGGTCGAGCGGGTCTTCCAGTTGGCGCCGCAGGCGCAATGGACGGGCGTTTCGACGTACTTTGGGTGGATGTCGGGCTTCATGGCGGAACGTTTTCCTTTTTTGTGAGACGCCCGGTCTCGCTCGTCGCGCTCCTCCTGAATGAGTGGCGCAAACTCACGAACCTGTCGAAATCCGGGTGCCGGAGCCGGGCATTGTACAGGGTAAGGCCTATAAACTCCGCCTCCGCGCCGGTTGTTCGGGGCGCCCGCCCCCCCAGAAACCCCAAGGAATCCATTGGTTAACGAGA
>JAYUUU010000431.1:0-3027 GCA_043754395.1 Vicinamibacteria bacterium | reverse complement strand
GGACGCTCGCTTCAAGGGCCGGTTCGTCGGCAACGTCCTCATCGCGGTGGGCGGCCTGCTTCCCGGAATTGGTGGAAGCATGACGCGCGCGGGCTACGTGGAGGCGCTCTACATCACCGAACTCATGGGTCTGATCCTCATCTACGCGGGTTACCGCTCATGCCTGGCAGCCCCCGCGGTGCAGGTGGTACGACGGCCGCTGGCCGTCGCTGCCTAGGGATTGCTTCGTTACCCTCGTTCAGTGAGTTTCCTCGCAATGACGGTCGCGGGTCGTTAGCTGAGCTGCTTCGTTACCCTCGTTCGGTGAGTTTCCTCGCAAGGGTTGCAGGCGGCGTTGCCGCCTACAACCATCCGTGTGCGGCGTACCACTGGGCGGTTCGCGCGATTCCTTCGATGACGTCGACTTTCGGGGCGTAGCCGAGGAGTCGACGCGCCTTTTCGATCGAGAATGAACGGTTCTTCACCCAGAAGTCGACGCGGCGGCGGTGAATCGGCGGTTCGACACCGAGGGGAACGCAGACCGATTCAATGACATCGCCAAGGCGCTGGATCGGCCATGCCGGAATGTGAAAGGGCCAAACGGAGCCGCCGGTGGCCCTCGCGATCTCGAGGGCAAGATCGTCTTGCGAGAGCGACTGCGGGCCCGCGATGATGAAGGTTTCCCCCGCGGCTTCCGGTCGGTCGAGTGCGAGCAGAAACCCGTCGACCAGGTCGTCGATGTAGACGAGGTGATAGTGCGGCGAGCCGCTTCCAACCACCGCGTAGCGTCCTCGAGCGATGCTCTTGAATACCTTGAGCAGACGCGTCTCGCCGGGGCCGTAGATCGCGCCGGGTCGAACGATCGCGACCTCGAGGCCACGGGCGCGGCCATACTCGCGCGCGAGAAGGTCGGCCTCCGCCTTCGTCTCCTGATAGATGTCTGAAGGGGCGATGGGCGCGTTCTCATCGGCGGGAGGGTTTTTGACGTCGCCATGAACCCCGACCGTGGAGGTGTGAACGAATCGCCGGACTCCCGCGGCGCGCGCGGCTTCGAGAAGAAGGCGGGTTCCCTCGACGTTCACCTGACGGTAGTACGAATCCGGATGCCCCGCCGTGCGGTAGACCGCCGCGATGTGCATCACCGCCTCACAGCCTTCGACCAGTCGCCGCGCATCATCCGCGTTGCCCAGGACGCCGTTCACGATCACAGCACCGCTCGCTTGAAGTTTCGGAGTGACCGAGCCCCCGCGCACGAGCGCCCGTACGACATCGCCCCTTGCCAGCAGGCCCTTCAAGACGCGGCCACCCGTATAGCCGGAGGCCCCGGTGAGTGCGACCTTCACGACGCGCGCGCCTTCGCGGTGAGCGACCTGAAGAGTTCGGCGTACTTCGACACCATGGTCTCGATGGCGAACTTTTGAAGCGCGCGATTTCTCGCCGCTTCGCCGTAGCGGGCTCGGAGCGCCCCGTCTTCGATCATCCTGCGAAGACCCTCCGACAACGGATCCGCTTCGCCCGGCGGCACGAGTATCCCGGTGACTCCGTCCTCGATGATGTCAGGCACGCCGCCCGTGCGGGAGGCCACGGCGGGAAGCCCGCAGGCCTGGGCCTCGACCGCCGACATCCCAAGCGCCTCGTCGAGGGTTGGGAAGGCAAAGATGTCTGCAGCCTGCAGGTAGGCCGCGACGTTCTCGACGCGCCCGGTGAACGTAACGCGGCCGGACAGTTCGGGCGCCGTCGAGCGTTCCCGCAGTTTCTCTTCGACCGAGATCACCTGGCCCTGACCCGAGCCCACCAGCACCAGATGCAGCGAAGGAACATCGGCGAGCGACTTCATGGCGGCTAGGAGTGTCTCGAGACCCTTCCCCTCGATGAGCCGCCCCGTGTAAGCGATGAGGAGCTTGTGAGCAGGCAGGCCCAGGGTCGCACGGAGTGCCGCCTTTTTCGCAGCCTCCACCGGCGCGTATTCGGACATGTCGATGCCGTGTGGAATCAGTTGGACCTTCTCACGCGGAAATCCCGCCTGCACGGCTTCGCGCGCGATCGCCTCGGAGATCGCGACCACGGCGCCCGTTCGTCGCAGGAGGAAGTTTCGGAAGCGCGCGAGCAGATACACGAGGCCACGATCGAGTTCCCGGCTCTCGCGGCTCCAAAGAGCAAGCGAACCGTCGAGCTCGCCGTTCAATTCGGGACGCAGAACCAGAGCGCAGCGTGTGCCGGAGGTGGCGAGCCTCGCGGGAAGGGCCAGAACGCGCGTCCCGCCGTTCATCAGGACATCGGAGTCGGCCGCCAGTGCTCTCGCCAGGCGGTACGCCTGTGGAACCATCCCGAACTTCTTTCCCCGCCCTGTGCCGGGAGTGCCAACGCGGTAGATGGTCACTCCCCCGTCGTCCTCGCGGGTTTGAAGCTCGGCGCTCGACTGGCGCGTGATCACGTTTACGGGGAAGCCCAGACGCGCAAGACCTTGGGCCAGGGTACGCGTGTGTTTCTCGCCGCCACCTAAAACCGGATGGTACGTCTCCGCCATCAGGAGGATGCGCGGTTTGCTGGTCACTCTTCGGTCTTGAGGACGTAGATCGGCTTGTTCTGGCTCTCGTGATAGGTGCGCATGAGCAGCTCGGCCATGAGGCCGAAGTTCACGAGCAGAATGCCGGTGAGGAACGACAGCCCCCCGAAGAAGAGAAGCGGGCGAGATCCGATCGCCTGATCCGCGAAGAGCCGGATGAAGGCGAGGTAGCTCAGAATCGCGAAACCGACGACGCCAAAGAGCAGCCCGAACAGGCCGAAGAGATGCGCGGGCCTCGTTCCGTAAGTCATGAAGAACTTGACCGTGAAGAGATCGAGCAGCACGCGCGTGGTGCGGCCGATGCCGTACTTGCTCACACCGCGAATGCGGGGGCGGTGATTGACGACCACCTCGGCGACGCGAACGCCCATGGACGAGGCCACCGCGGGAATGAACCGGTGCATCTCGCCATAGAGCCTGATGCCCTTCACGACGTCGGCGCGGATCGCCTTGAGGGAACAACCGTAGTCATGAATCTCGAC